>BQIX01000072.1 GCA_021604145.1 Nitrospirales bacterium | reverse complement strand
CACCATCGTCTCAGTCACGGATGCATAAAGACCTTCCGTCACTCCAAACAACGAAGATGATATATTGTAAAAGAAGGCGAGGAGACCCATCGTTCCCAAGATACACCAATGTCCCCATCCGCTCTGACTGAATTGTTTCATTAATCGTATGTGAGTATATTGAACATGTCCGTTATTTCAGAATCGAAAAACTGCTCGCATCATCACATGCCTCTTCAGTTCCTTCAAAAGAAAACCCAAAGATAAAACTGCTCATGGTATAAGATCCTGTGCCGTCGTGGGGAGGTATTGTATATGAGTTTTGACAATGGTTGTGACGAATCATATGTCGTGCATCAGTAATGACAGAAAACTTTCACCGGCCATGGGCACAGGCGAAATCACATGTGAGAGCCAGTATACTGCTGATTGTGTTCATGGACATAACCCTTCCAGGCTGTGCTTTGATAGAAAGGATAACCAATATCGTAGCAGGAACGGTCAGCGGAACCGTTTGGGTACTGAAGGGCGTCTATGAGTTAACCATTGGCACAACGAAAATCATTTACCATATCAGGAAGTTTACTTTCGTAGTGGTGAGGGCTCCGCTCGATTGGCCATTAATGAATGATGATCTTGAAACCATTGACGGACTGCCGGTGAAAGAAGCCATTCGACAAGGACGAGTCTAAGCCGCTCCCTATACGGTCAAAGGTCGTCGCTATGTTCCGATGACGGTCACAGCGGCTCAAACGCATAAAGAGACAAGTATTGCCTCACCGTATGGAGCCGAAACTCGACGTCAGTAAGACGGTCATATGACAGCAAACGGCGAGGCCTTTAAACGAGAAGGACTCACCACAGCCCATAAATATCTACCATTGCCCACAAATGTCCAAGTTCCCAATCTTGAGAATGGACGTTCGATTATCGTCAGGGTGAACGACCGCGGACCCTTCCCGAGTGTGTACAATTCCCATTCAGGAAAACGAATAATTGATCTCAGTTGGGGTGCAGCCAAACGTTTAGGATTTTTGAAGAAAGGACTCGCCCGCGTTCGCGTTGAAACGATTCAACTGGTAAAAGAACAGATCGTATTTCGACGTTCGTTGCTCGAATTTCGCGTAAGGAGCCTTTTGTGATTTTTACGAGATACGATTCACAAGCGATGAGATACGGTTTCTTTCTTAGAGCAGCCTCGTCTTGGACAAGCTCCTAGAAAACCAATGTCCAGCCTTGCCTCTCAGCATCTTTTTTCGTATACGACACACCGTCGATCTTCATATCCTTTTTATCAATCAGAGTAATGATGCCCCCTTTGTTGGAAAGTTGAGCCCCTTTCCCTGTCAAGGTGATTCGCAGAGTATCTCCAGAATCTATTGAGAGCTCTACAAGTTCTTCCCGACGTTCGTTCTTATCTAAAATTCCCCAACCAGCAAGACTCACCTGACTTGCCGTCGGATTCAAGAGCGTCACAGTTTCCCTTCCCACATCTCCACCTTGAGGATTCACCTGTGCAGCAATAATCTTGATGAGTCCTTGAGGATCTTCTTCAGGCTCCATAGGAATGGTATGTCCCGTTTGATCGTCGGTATGCCAGGACTGAGACTGAAACGCGAGAAAAATTGCCACCCACTGATCCTCGTTGGGAAAGTGAATAAAGAGTGCGCCATCTTGCCAGACACCATCATCATTCACAAATCGGCCAACGTTACCTTGATTCATATGAATATCGTGAATACCGTTTCCTGGTCGAAACCCAAAATACTTATCTCGACTATCGGGCTCTGGACCCCATCGTTCACCAAAAGCATAAATGAAGGCATCTTCCTCCGCGAGGGCACGCGTCACATGCGCATCAATCTTTTCATTCAAATCATTATCGGGCCCTGGCACATCATGAGACAGCGGAATAAGATTCTGACGATCAAATAGATTCCCTCGAATATAATCCAGGGCAAGGTGGCTGGGTTGACTTGGCAGAAGCGTAAAACCCGTAGGCTGCGTTTCTAGCTCCGCGAGCAGCGGATGCTGAAACCATTCGTCCACCACGTACAATAATTCCGACGGACTTAGCTTCGATTTTACATTGACTGCAATTCGATAATCCGTCTCGTCGTCCACGAGATGAATTTGATAGTGAGGACTTTGCCCCATGCCCAAGCGCTTTTGAATCGGTCGTCCTTTTAGCACACCGTATTGATGTAGTGGCATGATTCCCCTCCTCAGTCATTCTCGTTCAAGCTCTACAGATATGTGTAAGCACTTCACAGTTCTTTAAAAAGCAAACCCCATACCTGATAAATTCATTATAAAATTTATACGTTTGACTATGTGCTCATTGCCTTAAATATCTCTTCAGATACAACACCGTATCTGAAGCGATACGAAGTCACATTCCAAGATTGAGATCGTTGTTACCTTGACGTGTCGTTACGACATGAAAAGTCACTGTTCCCGACTTCATCGACTCTCTCACCAAATCTGGCCTTCCATTTGCTTCATTCATCATTAACGAAGTTGTCACCGTCACAACGCAGAAACAACAGATAGCAAAAATTTCATCAGCAACTTTTGCCCATATTGACCGTCAGGTAGGAGGCACGTAGATGTTACAAGCCGTCGAAACCGCCATCAATTCAGCCCGCTATCCGAAGTGGATTCAAGAGATCGTCGAGGAGACAGAGCCAGGGGCACAGGCCGTCGCCAAACACGAGGCCTGGTTTCGATTTAGTGATGGGACCATCCCACAAACAAAACATCATGCGTTGCTGTTGGGATTCTGGCCGCTCATCGAACGCTTTCCGCAATTCTTAGCGCTCAATCTTCTGAAATGTTCATACGGCGAACATCCGGGGCTCAATACCGCTCGAGGATGGTTAATCAAAAATCTTCGTATCGAACAACGGCATGCAGAAATGTATCGAGATTGGGCCGAATGCGCCGGCATACCACGAAAGCAATTGTTTAGCGCTCATCGGCCTGCCGCCGCAACGGCTGTCACCGATTGGTGTTGGCATGTGTGTGAAGCCGATGGACTACCAGAGGCCATGGCAGCCACAAACTACGCTATCGAAGGCGTAACTGGAGAGTGGACACAAATGGTTTGGGAAAGTCCAGATTATAAACTCTTCTTCGCCGAAGGCGAACGCCAACGCGCCATGAAGTGGATTCAAGCACACGCTGCCTATGATGACACACACCCGGTTGAGGCCTTGGATCTGATCTACAACTTGTTAGGCGAGACACCAGAAGAATCGAAAGTGCAACGCGTGAAGCACGCCATACAGAAAAGCTATGACTTGTACGCACTGGGGTTAGATGCCGGCATGGCAGCAGCGTGAGGACATCTCAATCAACAGGAGAAGAAACTCTTACCATTCCCTAGAACTCATTATTTGTCTTGAGTAGCTATTTTTTCATTCTCTTATACCAAGGAGGACATATTATGGTTGTCACACATGAAGTTGGCACTTACAGAGTTCTTATGATCAGTGGATATAGCGGTGGTGGTGGAAATCAAATCGGGTTCGTGTATTTCAACGATCCCACCGGCAAATACGTAGGCTACGTGGGGATTATTAAAGATGGCATACCACTGCCGGCGAATGTCCAATGGCCTAATGGCATATTGAATATTTACTTTCACGAAGCCGAACTTGTTCCACTACTTGATACGTTGCGCAATGAACGTCCAGTTTCCGTTCAGTACCACACCACCCTCAAATGGGGATCCGTGGGGACGAGTCAAGAACCTGTCGGGGAACAAGAAGAACCCGCTGCGAGCTGACGACATCACACGCTCATGGATAATACGCGCTCGACAAGATTTTGAGGTCAGCGCAGAAGAAGATGTGCACAGTGCGCACAAAGTGGAGTTTTACAGAAATTTATGCGTGGAATAACTTCTAAACACAATAAAACTAAACGTGTTTTTTCATTCGTCAATTTATGTGCTTCATTCGCATTTATCAAACCGGGAACTAGCCCTCAAAGTCGCCAAGGCTTGTACCCCTAACACTTACAAGGGCGACATGCAAAGGAGCCAACCATGGCAAAACGACCTGTCATTATAGAACTAAGCCGGACAAAACAACTTGAAAGCGAAGCCTTAAACGCAATGACCACTAACAAGACAAATCTAGCGTCAGCCGCGGTTCCGAGAATAGAGGGGTTAGAATATGATGAAAACTTTCCTGTCGTTGCAATGCCGAAGCTGATAGAACATGAATACCCCGAAAGCGAACTTTACGACTCTACGGCAAACTTGGATTTTGATGATAGCCTGGAGACTTCGACGTTTTTAGTTCGTGGGACAGTCGAGGAAAACACCATTTCGCAGGTAGAAGCAGCAGCGCAGAAAAGTAAGTCTCCCGTTAAAATATACGCCGATCGTGAGCTTCAGCCAATGATTGTCTGCCCCGGATCACCTGCGGTAGGAACAGATACAGACGTCGAAAACCTGCTTTGTGTGAAGAAAATGCACCGCAATCGCATGAACGGAAGCGGGGTCTTAGTTGCTATTGTGGATACGGGTGTCAATATGACCTATCTCAATAGCCAAGGGAAAACTCCAACCTTTGATGCAAGTCGAAGCTGGGCATGGGATCCGGCAAGTGTGACTCCCGGAAGTGCACCAGTGGACCATGGGACCATGGTGGCCTTCGACGTCTGTATTTCAGCACCAGACTGTACGATTCTTGACATCGCCTTATTGCACCCATTTGTCCCCACACCCACAGGATTTGGTGCATTTTTATCTGATGCCATTCGCGCCTACCGACACCTTTTGTCCGTGATGAATGCTCCTAGACGTCCCGGAGAACATCGTTCTCTCGTGGTAAACAACAGTTGGGGAATGTTCCATTCAAGCTGGGATTTCCCTGTAGGACATCCAGGGAATTACAGCGATAATCTCAACCACCCATTTAGTCGCATCGTCGCTACGCTCGAACGTGCGGGAGCAGACATTTTATTTGCTGCTGGTAATTGCGGAGCAGATTGTCCAGATGGACGCTGTCAAGGTGTCACCACGAAGACCATTTGGGGCGCCAACTCCCACCCAGCAGTCACCTGCGTGGCTGGCGTCGATACAACCAAGGCTCGCGTGGGCTATTCCGCGATCGGGCCGGGACGGCTGGAAAAACGCAAACCTGATATTTCTGGTTACACGCACTTTGCCGGTTCGGGCGTCTATACCGCCGACGGCGGAACCTCTGCTGCCTGTCCTGTTGTCTCAGGTGTTATGGCAGCCATGCGCACTCGGCGTCCCTACAACGCGAGCGACTCTCAGACCAGTCCGGCAGCTCTTCGGAACATACTAACGCAAACCGCCGAAGATCTCGGACCCGCCGGATACGACTTCCAACATGGTCATGGAGTGGTGAACGGATGCAAGATCGTTGATAAGATCGTTCCTCCCGTAATCGATATTTGTGAACGCTATCCTTGGATCTGCAGCCATCTTGAGCTATGTCGGCGATATCCCTGGCTCTGTCGCTGGGACTTGATAAGAGATCTAGGCTCACCACTTGGGACATCTTCGAACCCAAGCAGTTCAACACTGGAGAGTGATATTGCCATCTGGGGACAGGAAATCCAACAACGACCAGACGTTCGAGAACTGCTCAGTTGTGTTATGCCTGAATCCTTAGAACAAGATTTAACCTTAGATCAACTGGCATTTTTGAAGGGCTATCTAGTTGGTAAAGAAAATTCAAGGGTTGACGAGCAACCTCAAACACACCCTTGTAAATGTACAGGGGCGTAATTCTAGAAACATGTGCACATATCTCTTCTATCTTATTGGGCCTGTTTGGCAAGTTGCCAAACAGGCCTGTTTTTTCAGTACCAGCGAATGTTACGATAGTATTAATATAATGATACGATAACCCGTAGACGGGAACCGGTTTTAGAGAGGTCATCATGCCGAAGATACTCGTGACGATTACTTGGGAAAAAGGTGTTCCTACTCTCAAGGATGTGTGCAGAAAATACGGATTGAAGCTGGAAGAAATTGATCAGGAATATGGAATCATCGAGATTGACCCACAAGACAATCTTTACAGCATGCTCGTGGATCATGAAGCCGCTCAAAGAATAGACCCACAATTTACCCAAGATGGTACAGGCATCAAGGGCCCGTTTTCAAACCCACCAATCGAACCGTTTGGGCCCCCTCAATAATCGTTGTTTTTTAAAGAGTCCTCTAACTTTGAAAATATTCTATAGATTGAAACAATAAAAATATGAGGAGAAATCCTTGCGGTTTCACAAAGAAAAGGCAAACCGACTCCGGTCAGTGATGGGCTTATTGCTGCAACTTTCAAACGACATAGTTTGCATATTATGACTCGCAATGTCTCTGACGTGAATAAAACAGAGGGAATGCTGATTAATCCATAGGAGAATTAATTAATTCACCAATACCAGGACCGCCCACCAACTCAAAAGGCGTCAGCTAGGTTTTGAGCAGACAACAACATGACCAATGCGGGCCACTTGCCGATAAAGAAATAGTCTCTAAAGTCTAATTTAGGATTTTTGAAGGCAAGGCAGCTGAAACTTTAGCAAAGTCTGGTGCGCGCCAGGACACACTCGAACTCTCAACCTCCTGCTCCGTAGTCAGTTGCTCTATTCATTGAAATAGGCGGCAGTTCACCTTTTCATAAACTAGATTTCGGATAACCTAATCCTCTCATACTTGAAATAACCACAAATGTCGTCTATATTAATATAGTATATTAAATTAGACGATCATGTATATTAAACGAACGCTAGAGAGATTTCTTAGCAAGGTCACGGAACAATACCCGGTTATGCTAGTGGTTGGACCACGCCAGGTTGGTAAAACAACGATTTTACAGCATCTGAGTAAAAAAGGGCGCACATATGTGACGTTAGATGATCCAACACTCGCTACCTTGGCGAGGGAAGAACCTTCACTATTTCTCCAACGTTTTCAGCCCCCAATTCTCATCGATGAAATTCAGTATGCTCCCGAGTTACTGCCCTATATCAAAATACATGTTGACCGGCATCGTAGACTAGGATTGTTTTGGCTTACCGGGTCTCAACAATTTCAACTCATGCAGGGCGTCTCTGAATCGCTGGCCGGCCGGGTGGGAATTGTGAATCTGTTGGGGCTTTCAATGAGGGAGTTACAGAAGAAGCCTCAATTAGCCACCCCTTTTCTGCCAATCAACAAACCATTACATAAACGTATTAAGGCCTCACCTCTTCTTTCCCTTCAAGACGTATACCACATGATCTGGCGTGGTGCATTTCCTGCCTGTGCGCTGAATGAGAAAATAGATCGGGACTTGTTCTACAGTTCCTATGTTCAGACCTATTTGCAACGTGACGTTCGTGATCTAGCAAATGTCGGAGATGAAGGTTCTTTTCTGAAATTTCTTCGAGCGGCAGCGGCTCGCACGGGACAATTGCTGAATATGTCAGACATGGCGAGAGACGCTGCCATATCTGTTCCGACGGCAAAGCGGTGGCTGGGTGTGTTGGAAGCCTCGGGCATTATCTATCTCTTGGAGCCCTACCATACCAACACGACAAAGCGACTCGTCAAAGCGCCAAAACTCTATTTTCTGGACACGGGCTTGTGCTCGTATCTCACGGAATGGTCTAGCCCTGCGACGTTGGAGGCCGGGGCTATGTCCGGGGCAATCCTAGAGACATTTATCTTTACGGAAATATTGAAAAGTTATTGGCACAATGGCAGACGCGCACCACTTTACTACTATAGGGATAAGGATAAAAAAGAAATCGACTTACTAATCTTACAGGATGACACGATCTACCCACTGGAATTTAAAAAGACCGCCTCACCCAATAAGGATGATACTCGTCATTTCAAAGTATTGGATCAATTACCCAATCCTATTGGCGAAGGGGGAGTGATCTGCCTTGCAGACACGCTACTGCCTCTAACTAAGAATGTCAGTGCGATTCCAGTGGGTTTGCTTTAAACGTGGCGGGTATGACGCGCCTAAATGAACCGACATCAAACAAATTATTCCAAACTTTCGAGGATTTGAACTGTATTCTGCAAGACATTTCAATCGATCTTAGCCTGTCTTTTTAAAACCCAATTTTACCGTTTTAAGAAGTTACCCTCTTAAACAAAAGGCTAGCCCAGATTTGTAAGGGGCTGGCCGTGATTCATAAGCGAGACGATGGCGCGTGTTTAGTGCGGGTAGGATTTTGCGAGGATTCCTCCGGAGGAGCATGGCACTACTCATCCTTTCCTTGTATTCCGGCAAATCAAAAAGTGCCGCATAACTTCCTCTATCAGCCGTACGTAAAGCTGTAATATATTCCTTTCGGCGCGTCCCCATAGCTTGCAGATCATACCCACCTGCCCAATCAACCGGCGGTCGTTCAAAACGCTTCATCAACAATGCATCTGCCATAATCCGCGCATGACGACCATTTCCATTTGCGAAGGGATGAATCAACACCAGACGGTGATGAAAACGAACGGCAATCTCTTCTGGACTATAGCTGTCATGATCAATCCAGTATCGAACATCATCTAATAGCATTCGAAGGTCTACCCCAATTTGCTGAGGATCGACTCCAATATTCTTTTCAGTTGTGCGAAATGTTCCGGCCCATTTCCAAACATCTCCAAATAATTTTCTGTGGAGGTCACGGACGAATACTTCATTCAGAATATGCTTTTTTGTACTTTTCTTCATCCACTGTATACCACTTTGCATATTCGCCTGTTCCAGATGATCCAGTTCGCCTCTTGTTGTCACATGCTTGTACTTAAGGCCTTTCATTTCATCTGGATCAAGAGGCGTTGCACCTTCGGGATAGTCCATGACTCTCAATCCTCATCATTCCAGAAATTAGAGGGCATCTCTTTCAGGAGCTCCTTTTCCAGACGTTTTACTTCAAAGGCAATCTGTTCTTTAGACAACACCTGCTCTTCCAAAGCCATGTGCTTATTCGCTTCCTCAACCATCTTGAATGCTTTGTTCTTTGCACGCACAGCCAATATTTCTTCAATATCTTTTTCCGGAACAACCGCGTAAACAAGACGGCACCCCAGGGCTTCAGCCATGCCCTCCAAAGTCTTAAGGGTCACCCGACCATTCAGTTCCTGTTTCTCAGTATTTGAGACATGGGCGCGTGTCACCCCAAGTCGGCGTCCGAGCTGAGCAGCCGACATGCCTAGAGCCTTTCTAGCCGTACACAACCACCCTTCAGGTGGTATTTGCAGACCCTGCATTTTCGCAGCGGCCATATTGACTTTATCCTGATATTGCTTGGAGATAATGTTTTTTATTCCCATAATATGTATACCTTTAAGTTTACATTACATCACGTAATGTATAGTTATATATATACTTCACATGAGATACTGTCAACTTATAACTATACAGTTATAGGCTATTTAAGTGATGCGAGAGATAAAACGACGATACGTTTTTGGTGGTGTGACGGAGGGGAATGTCTCGGGCGCGCCACCAACGGACATGATCCTTGATCTGCCCTCGATCCTTCGAGGATCATGCCGCCATCCGGGATGCAACGAGAGAGCGGAGCGTCTCCCTTGCCAAGATGTGTTGTAGTACAACACACATGCTTGCAGTAATCCTTACCGGAAACGGCAACAAATCAATTCCGCTGAACGAGCGAACTCAACTGGTCCCACCTGAACCGCTGTTGACCTAACCTCAGGCCGGTTAATTTTCTGAATCAGTCACTTAGGCGCACCCCGCATTCGCTATTCCAGGGTCATGGGGCTTAACCAGCAGGAAACACAATTTTCTTCCCTTCACACCTTAATAATGCTATGATTAGGTATGAATTATGATTATTATCGTATCCTATGGAGGGTCATACCATGAATATCAGATTTCCCGATGTTGATGAACACTACATCAAAACCAAGGTCGAGGCCGGGTACTACATGAACGAAACTGAGCTGGTCCGCGATGCTGTCCGGCACATGCGGGAGGAAGATGAACGAAAAAACCAGTTTCTTTCGGCAATCAAGGTCGGGCAAGACCAGGTCGCCAGTGGACAGCACCGGGAACTCACACCGGACGTTCTAAACGAACTTCGGCAAACCGCCACACGGAAAATTCAGGAAGGACACAAGCCCAAGTCTGATGTCCTTCCCGAATAAATACACCCTTTCCCTCACTCAAGAAGCAGAAAGCGATTTTGTCGATATTCTGGTTTACACCGCCCAGGAATGGGGCCAAGAAAAACTGAAAGAATACGATGGAAAATTGGAAAAGGGGACATTCTCCTTTTTAGATATGCTCTGTACTTTTCTATCCGTTGGCACTCCTGAAAAAGTTTTTTGTAATGCGTGTTCTAGACTTTGGCTTATAATCTTCAACAAAAAAGAGCCGTTCATAACATGATGGACGTGTGAAATATTCCCTCTTTACCCCTTTCTTTAAGTTATTGGTGAACCGGGCAGTCCATCCTCTTCACCAGAACTATAAATCCACTACCATCTTTATGTAGCGATGTATCCTATTAGTGTCTTTTGATGATAAATGGAAAAGGGGTCATTCTGGTTTTTAAGTCTACAACCCCTATTTTTCACCGGAATATTGACAATGCTGCTGGGCTAGACTTTTGTTTAGCGGTAGGAATGAAGGTTGAAAAAAGTAGAATGTCCCCTATTCCTCATTTTGGTTGGTGAATTGCCTCTTTCGCAAGGCCCGAAGAGGCAATTCACCAACCGGAGAACAGAAACAGCACTTAAAAAAGACCGGGCAGCAGGCAGGGGATTAGCAGCGAGAGTGATCAGCTTTGCTGGCACGGTTCGATGCAACTCGCGCAGCCTTTAAGGGCAGGCCTCCAGGACACGGAATCGCTGCAAAATAGATATGTTTGATGAAAGAAAAGAACAAAAGTTTAAATAAGAGTTTTTTTTGAAGCATTGATATTATTGAAAAATACTGGTCTATTAATCTTAATCAAAGAATATTTATTGGTTATCTACTCTGCGTTATAGAGCATTTCGCGAGAAACGTATGTATGTTCCCTGACTTCAACCAAAAAACAATTGATACTGTAGCCAAAAGGGCAGCCTTCCAATGTTCAAATCCAGATTGCCGAGCTTTAACAGTCGGACCCAATTCTGATCCTCAAAAATCCACTATTATCGGAGAGGCTGCGCATATTTTCGGAGCACGCCCTGGTTCAAAACGATACAGCGCCCAAATGACTGATATAACCAGAGCAGAAATTACAAATGCTATTTGGCTATGTCGAAATTGCCACAAATTGGTGGATACCGATGAAATCAAACACTCAAAAGAAATCTTGTTTGCATGGCGGGAGCAACATGAAAATTATGTGCAGTCTGAGTTGGGCGGCACAGCTGATCGCATTCAACTTGAACAGCAGAGTTCGGAACTATCACTTTTTGAAGGATATCCTCCAATTATCCGGCGTATCGTAATTGATAGGCCCGATGGATGGGAATGGCGACTCACCGCAGAACTCATGCGTTATCTCAATCAACCCCTGTTCCAAAAAATAGAGGACTTACGAGGTGGTCTCTATTATAAACCCCAGGAGAATATCAGCAGCGAGGAAGTAATTACGTGGGTAAGTAAACGACTAACTGAAGCTTCAAAGTTAGTAGGCCCAATCGCTCTCCTTTTTGAGCGGTTTAATGAAAGTTGGGGAAGTCCAGGGGAGCCGGGCAATGTCAAAGACATCTATCATTACAGCCATTTGCTCCAAAGACATTTGGAACAAATTGTTCTGCATGAAGAACATATTCATTTTGCTGACGTACCCCAGGAATTTGAAAAAGTTGTCAATTTGCTTAAAGATCTCCTGGGATCACAAGCTGAAAAATTGAAGAGTATTCCAGATAGACTTGATGAAATTGTTTCACTGATAGGCACAGACCATGGAGGCACAACTGAGAACCCACACAGAGTAGAGACAATCATCGAGTTTGAGTTGCCTAAAGGGTGGCAGACGAATTTTGATCGTGAATTTAGAAGAGCGGAAAGACGTTTGTCGAAAGGCTGTGGAGGGTTCGCAGCTGAAATTTGGACTATTTTACTCTTTGGTATTTTTGTAACCTGGTTGATGGTTTCGATTTTTTAATCGGAATCATGAAAACCTACCCTGCTTGGTAAATTCCAATACCGATTCGGAAAGTGATTCGTTCAACGAGCTAGAAAAGTGTGGTATAGCGGGGTAAGGTTTATTTGTGGTGCCGCCATTTATAAAAATGAAAAAGTTACTATAAAGAATGTAAAGGCTGTAACCGGAAAAGGGGACATTCTCCTTTTACTTTCTACTCTTGTCTGATCAGAGACACGAGCATGGAATGCGAGTTCGAGGTGTCGACTGAGAGAATCGTCACATGAAAGGTACTTGCCCAAGAAGTATTACAGAACAGACGAATGTTCCATTTTCAGAGGATTTAAAAGGTGATCAGTATGAAATGGCGCGCCCGGAGAGACTCGAACTCCCAACCCTCGGTTCCGAAGACCGATGCTCTATCCATTGAGCTACGGGCGCGTAGGCTATCTTTATACATCGCTCAACCCAACCCGTCAACCAACAGACAGGACCACATCCTCAA
>BQIX01000071.1 GCA_021604145.1 Nitrospirales bacterium | reverse complement strand
TCGAATCCACTCTACGGTTTCAACCAATTCTCCAAGATCTGCTCGGTTGAAGGGTGTGTTTGATATATCAATCAACTGAACCTTCCCATCGGCATTGACGGCGAACATGCCCGGCTCGGCAAAAGGCTGATCGGTTTCTTGTGGTGCGCGGGGATGTGAAATATAAAGCCCAAGGTCCTGCATTTGTGCTATGGATAGTCCATAGGCAACTGGGAATGTCAATCCATTGGATTCAACCATGGACACGGCTTTGTGTTCGTGGTCCCCAGAGACCGCAATGATTTCTGCCCCTGTCGCAAGAAAATTTTCTTTCAAACTTTCAAGTCGCGTGAGGTATTGCTTGCAAATCGGGCAATGAAGGCCTCGATAGACAAACACGAGCTTCCAATTACCTTCTTGCTGAGGTGTTCCTAAGGTCGCTTTTCCACCTCCAACTAATGGCAGAGTGATGACAGGAAGTGAACTTCCTGAAGAAAGTTTCATCGTCGGCATAACTTTTTCTCCTAAATTCCCAATTGGAGTCTGGTGGATTTTCATAGAGCCTAATTAATAGGCGACGCTGAACTGCACCAAGACACTCAACTAAGTCGTGATGGATTGAATATATGATGAGGCCGCTTTGGCAAAGGCCGCAAGATCACGCTGAGCCCGGGCCAGGACCTGGAGACCTTGGAGCATGGCGAGAAAAGCCGTAGCGGCCTGCTTAGGCGAACCTTCGAAAGTCAGCGTGCCCTCTCGCCGTCCCTGTTCGAAGACCTTTTTATAACGGTCGATCGTGGCATCAGCGGTCGATTGAAGTTCTGCCTGTAACTCCTTGGAGAGCATCCCACTTCCATTTCCGAGAGCTCCGAGCAAGCATAATTCGCTGCTCTTTAGGCCTGCTTCAAAAAGTTGTGCGATTTCCCGAAGTTTCTTTGGTGCTGGAAGATCCTTAGCAAGGACTTCAGCATATTGGGCACCGTAGGTTGTTTGACATCTTTTCAACAACCCCATCGCAAGAGCGTCTTTGTTCTTGAAGTGGTGGAAGACACTCGCTTTGCTGAGCCCAACCGCGTCCGCCAAGTCCTGAAAACTTACGGCATTTAACCCTCTGTCCTGGACCATGGTCTGGCCTGCATCCAAAATTTTTTCTTTCATGCCGTATTCTACCAACCGATCGGTTGACATGCAAGACAAAAAATGATTCAATCTACCGATCGGTCGGTTTGCTGTTAAATATTACCGATTGCTCATCACCAATATTTTAATTTAGGAGGTAAAACTATGGCTACCGGACTCGCAACAGGAAAAGGGGTCGAGAGAAAAACCCTGAAATCCGTTAATCCCTTCGACGGCAAGACCTTGAAGGAAATTCCGGAACTGACTCCCGAAGAGGTCGAGGCCGCGATCGCACGGGCCCATGAGGTGTATCAAACATGGCGCAAAACTAGCTTTGAACATCGAGCAGGTATTCTGCGCCGTGTCGTGGAGTTGATTCGAGAGCGACGAGAAGAGCTGGCGACCCTCATGACGTTGGAGATGGGGAAGAAGATTGAAGACGCACGCCCCGAGATCGATCTCTGCGCCACGATTTTCGACTACTACGCCTCAGAGGGCGCTAAGATCCTGGCTCCTAAGGAGTACAACACTACAGAAGGCAAAGGCACCCTCATCCACCAACCAGTCGGCGTGATCTACGGCATCCAGCCGTGGAACTTTCCCTTCTACCAGCCGTCGCGCGTGGCGGCCCCTCAGATTATGGCCGGCAACGTTGTGCTGACAAAGCACGCATCGAATGTCCCACAATGCGCCGAGGCCTTCGACAAGGTGCTGAAGGACGCAGGCGTTCCCGAGGGCGTGCACACCAACCTGCAGCTCTCTGCACGCAACGCGGGGACGATCATTGACGACGATCGCGTCCAGGGTGTTGCATTCACGGGCAGCAACAAGGGGGGGGGCGGCGGTCGCCGAGCAGGCCGGTCGTAACGTCAAGAAAACTGTCATGGAACTGGGCGGCGTTGACCCCTTCATCGTACTCGAAGACGCCGATATGGACGCAACCATCGAGCGATTCAAGTTCGGCAAACTGCACGCCACCGGCCAGATTTGCATCGCCGCGAAGCGGATCATCATTGTCGAGTCGATCGCTCAGAAGTTTCTCGACCGCGCGACCAAGTTGTTCGCCGAATTGAAGCCCGGCGATCCGATGGACGAGACGACCGGCTACGGCCCGGTCTGTACCGAGAAGGCCGCTATCGAGCTTGAAAACCAGATCAACAAATCGGTCGAAGCGGGCGCCAAGATCCTCGTCGGCGGCAAGCGAGACGGCGCGTTTATCGAGCCGACCATCATAACCGACATCCCAAAAGGATCGCCTGCCGACTGCCAAGAATTGTTCGGTCCGGTGGCCCTGGTCCACATCGCCAAGGACGAAGAGGAAGCGAACCGCATTGCGAACGACAGCGACTTTGGTTTGGGCGGCTCAGTCCACACCAACGACCTAGATCGCGGCCGCCGCGTCGCGGAGCGGATTGAGTCGGGTACCTGCTTCGTTAACCAGATCTCTTGGACCTATGCCAGCATGCCCATGGGGGGTGTGAAGAAGTCGGGCTATGGCCGCGAACTCGCGGACCTGGGCATCATGGAGTTCGTGAACCAGAAACTGATCTGTGTGTTCGATAAGGACCACGTCATCTAAAGCAATCACAGCCAATAAGAGCGAGAAGATGGACTAACGACTTTACGAAACAAACAACACTAGAAATTTAGGAGGTTGAATCATGAGTACCGTTCACGCATACGCAGCCATGGAAGCGAATGGCACACTACAACCATTTGAGTATGAGTTGGGGCCAATTGGTCCAGAAGAGGTCGACATTGCGGTAGAGTCCTGTGGCATCTGCCACAGCGACCTCAGCATGCTTGAAGATGTCTGGGCAATGACGCAGTTTCCTCTGGTGCCCGGACACGAAGTGATTGGGAAAGTCAAAGCTGTCGGGGACCAAGTGTCGCATCTCACCGTCGGTGATCAAGTCGGTTTGGGGTGGCATTCGGGATACTGCATGACATGCGATCAATGCCTCGGCGGGCATCACAATTTGTGTTTACGTGCGGAGACCACAATTGTGGGTCGTCATGGAGGGTTTTCCGATACAGTCCGCGCTCACAGCGCGAGCGTGGCCAAACTTCCTGGCGATCTTACTCCCAAGACAGCGGGCCCACTGCTTTGCGGGGGGATGGCGGTGTTTAATCCTCTCGTGCAGTTTAACATTTCGCCAACGGACCACGTCGGTGTCCTTGGAATTGGTGGGTTAGGACACATGGCGCTCAAGTTCGCGCGAGCCTGGGGTTGCCATGTCACTGCCTTTACTTCCGGGGGGTTGAAAGAGCAAGAAGCCATAGGCTTGGGTGCCCACGATACGATCAACTCACGTGATCCCAGCGCAATCAAGGCTGCTATGGGTCGATTCGATCTATTGCTCTCGACTGTAAACGTCAAGCTTGATTGGAATAGTTATATGGCTACACTCAAACCGCGAGGTCGTCTACAT
This sequence comes from Nitrospirales bacterium, assembly GCA_021604145.1. Taxonomy (GTDB): domain Bacteria; phylum Nitrospirota; class Nitrospiria; order Nitrospirales; family UBA8639; genus JAGQKC01. The sequence continues at coordinate 9,073 of BQIX01000071.1, read as the reverse complement.
ATGCCAGGTGCTGTAACCGAACCATTGGACTTAAACGTCATGCCCATGATGTTCGGTCAGTGGTCATTCAGCTCATCACCTGTTGGCAGCCCAGCGACGATCCGCAAAATGCTTGAGTTTGCCGCACGCCATAACGTGAGCCCAGTGACCGAACACTATCCAATGGACAAGGTCAACGACGCGATGGAACATTTACGTGCAGGCAAGGCCCGGTACCGGATTGTGCTTGATCGTAATTGAAATGTTTTAGTTTACTACGCAAACGGTCATTACTAATATTGGTTTAGGCAAAAGAGTCTACTTCTTGGTAAGGTTAGTATGAGTGGAGCTTTTGCAAAAGTTAACAGTCCGCTTCTGGCCCAGGCTGTGTAAAAACTCAGTTGGAGAGGATACTATGGCTTTCCAACGGAGGTGTTTGTCATGAGCGGATTTATTCAAGGCGACGATCGGCACCAAGCCACCTTATTCCCCGAATGCTTACGATGATTACATTGCCGAAGACAGTTCCGTTCGGGTCATCGATGCCTTCCTTGACGATCTTGATCTCTCAGGTCTTGGCGTCAAGATCGATCCGAATGACACGGGTCGCCCGGCGTACCATGCAACAGCCCTGTTGAAGATCTATGTCTATGGGTATCTCAATCGTGTGCAGTCGAGTCGTCGCCTGGAACGAGAAGCACACCGCAACGTGGAACTCATGTGGCTCACCGGACGCCTCGCCCCGGACTTTAAGACCATCGCCGACTTTCGCAAGAAAAATGGCAACGCCATCCGTCTGGTCTGTCGCGAGTTCATCATGATGTGCAAGAAGCTTGATCTGTTTGCCGACGCCTTCGTGGCTATTGACGGCAGCAAGTTCAAGGCGGTGAATAACCGAGACCAGAACTTTCCCAAGGCCAAGATGCAGCACCGTTTGCAACAGATTGATAAGAGCATTTGAAAAGGGGGCATTATCCTTTTTCAGGATGTGTAGTTTTTGAGGGCTTCTCGTAGACATTACGCTATTCATGGTCAGAGATAATACATGGAGTGTTGCAGTGCAGTGATAGAGCATGTAGCAGATATGATGTCAAAAAGGAGAATGTCCCCTTTTACTTTATACCTTTTCAATTTTTGGTCAATTCAGGCAGTTTCGAAAGGGTTGTCGTACTCTAATGAATATCTGTATTTCCATCGAGACGCAAGAAATTCTGACGCTGTCTGTCTGGTTAGATGCCTGGTCCGGTGATTAGTCTTAGGTTTACCCTTGACCTACCCCACCTGGGGTGGGATATAATGTGGTCATGAAAGACGAACATAAGAAGACGGCCATGAATCGGTTGAAGACTGTTCGCGGCCATATTGAGGCGGTAATCAGTATGGTTGAAGAGGAACGATACTGTCCAGAAGTCATGAAGCAGGTCTCGGCACTGCAAGGATCATTGGAGAAAGTCAATCGAATTCTGCTTCAAAATCATATTGAAACGTGTGTCATGCATGCGGTGAAAGAAGGCCGCTCAGAAGAAATTGTCGATGAGTTATTAGAAACGTTACGGTATACGAATAAAGTCACTGGCCCGAATAACAAGTAAAGGAGAATGCTAATGGCAAATGTCACACTTTCCGTTCCTGATATTTCTTGTGATCATTGCAAGCAATCAATCGAAGGTGCCTTGAAGGTTGTCGAAGGGGTAAGCGCGGTTGAGGTACATGTGCCCGAGAAAACAGTCGACGTCAGCTTTGACGACGCGAAAGTTCAGCAGGCGACTCTCACAAAAACCATAGAAGATCAAGGATATACGATAGGGGGCTAATTGGGGGAAGAAACTGAAGCGCACGAGGTGCAAGCCGAAAACGAGATGCGAGCGACGATTCACGAGACACGCTTTTAGCCTTGTGGAAAATTTATGACTCAACAAGCACTTGAAACCGTCAGCTTTGATGTGAGGGGGATGACCTGCGCCTCCTGTGCGAGTCGCATAGAGCGTGTGCTCTCCAAGCAGAGCGGTGTCCATGAAGCCACGGTCAATTTTGCAGGGCATGAAGCCCGTGCGGTACTTGATCCGGGGGTTGACGTCACCGGCTTGCAAGCGGCCATTGAAAAAATTGGTTATGGCATCCAACCCTTCAATCCAGATGAAGAACGAGAAAGTATTGTTGAGCGTTATTCGCAGGAAGCACTTAAGCAGCGGCGTATGCTCATACTTTCTGTGGTGTTCACCCTGCCGTTGATGGTACTGGCCATGGCGATGGACGAAACCATGACAACTCGTCTGGCGCAATTAATTTTAGCGACTCCGGTCGTGTTTATCTTTGGCTGGCAATTCCATCAATTGACAGTCAAGCGCTTGGCTACATTGGATGCGACAATGGATACCCTCATTTCGGTTGGGACACTCACGGCTTGGGGATATTCGGTCTGGGCGTTGTTCACTGAACACGAGATCTTTTTTGAAACCTCGGCAATGATTATTACCCTTATTCTGTTAGGCCGCTATTTTGAGGCGCGTGCCAAAGGACGCGCTTCGCAGGCTATTGCCCGTTTGGTTGAATTGGGTGCTAAAGAAGCTCGTGTTATTCGCGATAATCGAGAGGTCATGATTCAAGCTTCAGATCTCCAGCCTGGTGACCATGTGATTGTGTTTCCGGGAGAGAAGATACCGACAGACGGGAAAATACTCGCCGGACAGTCTTCTATCGACGAAAGCATGTTGACCGGTGAGTCGATCCCCGTGGATCGTCAGGTTGGAGACAATGTCTTTGGGGCCACGATCAATCAACAGGGACGGCTGGAACTTGAAGTCACGAAGATTGGCAGTCATACGGCTTTAGCCAAAATTATTCAACTCGTGGAAGATGCGCAGGCCTCAAAAGCCCCTGTGCAAAAAATGGTTGATCGCATTTCCGGCGTGTTCGTTCCCGTCGTGATTCTCATCGCTCTTGCAGTATTGACGGGTTGGTGGTTCGGGACAGGTGATCTGGCCACGGCTATCCGCAATGCTGTGGCCGTGCTGATTATCGCGTGCCCTTGCGCGTTGGGACTTGCCACGCCAACTGCCATCATGGTTGGGAGCGGTCGGGGAGCCGAGCTTGGGATTCTCTTTAAAAATGCAGAAGTCTTTGAACGAGCGCGAGTGATAGATACGGTGGTATTTGATAAGACTGGGACTTTGACGCATGGTGCGATGACCCTCACGGATGTGAAAACGGATGAGGACGAAGCACGTTTTTTATATCTTGTTGGCACGATTGAGGCGGCAAGTGGGCATCCGATAGGAAAAGGCGTAGCGCTTGGGGTGGAGCAACGAAATATCGAACTGGGCACACCTGAGAGTTTAGATAGTGTCACAGGAAAAGGGGCGGTCGGAAGAGTCGAAGGGATTGACGTGATCGTAGGAAAACGAGAACTCATGGTGGAACATGACTTGAAAATTCCCAGTGACTCTCTGACTATCTTAAAGGAGTGGGAACAAGAGGGGAAAACCGCGTTCCTTGCTGGATGGGATGGATCTGTCCGTGGGATCTTAGCCGTGGCGGACACTGTTCGTGAAACGGCTGCACAAACGGCTGCAGACTTGCACGGCATGGGTTCAAATACGGTGATGTTGACGGGGGATAATCGTCAGACGGCCGAGGCCATTGCCAAACAGGTGGGGATGACCGAAGTTCTTGCTGAGGTGTTGCCAGATGAGAAGGCTGTTCATATCAATCGATTGCGGACAGAAGGGAAGGCCGTGGCCTTCGTCGGGGACGGCATTAACGATGCGCCTGCACTGAGCACTGCTGATTTGGGTATCGCTGTCGGCACCGGAACGGATGTGGCGATTGAGGCGGGAGACATTGTTCTGATGTCTGGCGAGCCATCGTTAGTCGTGACAGCGCTTCAATTGGCACGTGCGACATTCAAGACCATTCGACAAAATTTATTTTGGGCATTCTTTTATAATGTGGCCGCTATTCCGTTGGCTGCTGCCGGCTTTCTCAATCCAATGTTGGCCGCCGGTGCCATGGCGTTCTCGAGTGTCTCGGTCGTCATGAACTCTCTTCGTTTACGGCAATTCAAGTGATCTCTACGACTTTTCCCTGACTTGAGGCCATCTTTCTCTGTCACCCAATTTCTCGAGACTCATTTAAAAAATCTGCTCATGCGCACGTCTGCACTATCTGCTCATTTATTGAGCTAATGGATATCACAAGATTGCTCTCTTTTGAGTGTCGCTCGTGTTTTGTCTTCCGTTCGTGTTTGCTAAGATTGCATCGTTAACAAAACAGTGCATAGAAATTTTTCAACCTTGGCAATTTCTACCGCTATTCATATGAACGCATGTTGTTGTTCATGAAGACTCAAGCCATTGGTGTTCAGATCCTTCGGCTTCTGATGCTTGGATGCGACCGCTACGTGATGAAACCGTTTGTCAGGATCTGGCCGAAACAATCAGGAATAAAAATTTTGTGCTTCGGCGATTCGAATACGTGGGGTTCGCAGCCAGGTTCAGGATTGCGCTATCCGTTTCGGGCACGATGGCCCGGAGTTGTACAAGCAGAGCTCGGGCAGGGGTTTGTCATCATTGAAGAAGGTCATAATGGACGTACGACTGATTTGGATGATCCCGATCAGCATGGATGCAATGGAATGCTAGCCTTACAACAGTGTTTGCATGTTCATCGACCATTGGATCTTGTCATCATCTTGCTGGGTACCAATGATCTTAAAACCTCTTTTGACCGTAGTGCGATACAAATAGCTCAAGGCGTGAGTACATTAGGGCAAATGGTGTTATCCACTTGTCAGTCGTCTAAAGGGATGGCTCCGACTTTATTACTGGTGGTGCCTCCAGTGGTGAAAGGTGATATCCATCCCTCTGGTTTATTCCAAGGAGCCGATACAAAGTCTGCCGTTCTTGCTCGCCATTATCAGCAAGTCGCAGCGGACTTAGGCTGCGAGTTTTTTGATGCAGGAACGATTATTCAGTCATCAGTGGTTGATGGTGTCCATTGGGAAATCGAAGCCCATCATGTATTGGGAAGAGCCTTGGCTCAATATGTAAGGAATCTTTTTGCGAAGGCAGGGCGCGTGAGTTGATCGATAGTTTTACAAAACCCAGAGATTCTATGAGATCCGAAATTTGTTCTGACTGAAAGTTTCTCCTAAAATTCTTTGGAAGCACAATGAAAACTATGGCGACGATCGGTGTGATCTCCGATACCCATGGTCTTATGCGTCCTGAAGCTCTTGAGGCATTGCAGGGGGCTGAGTTGATCATCCATGCGGGGGATATTGGGAGTCCTGAGATTCTTGATGCACTGCAGGAAATTGCTCCCGTATTCGCTGTGCGCGGAAACAACGATCGTGAAGGTTGGGGGCAGGAGATCCCTCTTACTGAGATGGTTACGGTTGGTTCGCACTCCTTATATGTCATGCATGAGCTTGCGCATATTGCTTTGGATCCAGCTACGTCAGGTTTAAGCGCTATTATTTACGGGCATTCCCATAAACCACAAGCGGAGTATCGCAAGGGAGTTTTGTTCTTAAATCCGGGGAGCGCAGGGCCGCGTCGATTTCGACTGCCTGTCACCGTGGCGCATCTCTATGTGGGCCGTCACAAACTTGCCTATGATATTGTCGACTTGACTGCTTAGGTTGTCTTGAACAGCGATTTGTGTTTGGTGTTTTGCTCGACGACAAAGTGACGGGCTCTTCTTGACGCATTGCCATGTGAAGTCGATGGCTCGAATATCATGATTGAGAGGTTTTCGATGGCGCTATTAAAAATTGCTCGGTTAGGACATCCAGCTATTCGGGCTGGTACTGAGGTCTTGACGGCGGGAGCCTGTGCTCATCACGACTTTCAAACATTTCTGGAAAATCTTGTTGACACTATGCGCGATGCTCATGGAGTTGGAATTGCCGCCCCTCAGGTTCATGTTTTGCAACGTGCCATTGCAATAGAAGTTGATCCTCATAACCCTCGCTATCCGGACTATCCTCAGATCCCGTTGACAATTTTGATTAATCCGCAAATTGTCGATCATTCTTCAGAGACCAATGATGATTGGGAGGGATGTTTGAGCGTACCAGATTTACGGGGTCGCGTGCCTCGATGGACTTCTGTTCATGTTCAGGCAATCGACCGAGAAGGGCGAACAGTCGATTTTACTGCAGAGGGGTTTTTTGCTCGTGTCCTGCAACATGAAATTGATCATTTAAATGGTGAAATCTTTTTAGATCGGATGCCTGATCTTTCGACATTGACACATCTTCACGAATATCAACAGTTTTGGCTGAAAACATCATAGAGATCAGCCTCATTCTTGTTTTGTCCCATTCACGCCCATGGGCCTATAAGGTTTCTTGATTAGCTATGGTGTTGCGTTCTGACAGCCGGTGACTGACTCCACGACGCCTTGTGCATCGAAGTTGACTTTTGATGTGCCATAGGCCCAGGTGTCGTACCGTTCATTGGCATAAGAATGTTTTTCTCCTGAGGGATTTCCCAAGACCTTCTTGACGTCAGCCGGCGCCATTCCAGGTGACACATATTGACAGGCCATCGTGCCTGTTTTTTTGAGGCGAGCAAGAACGGCCTGTTGTATCCGTTGAATCTCTTCTTCATTCTCTTGCAATTTGGCTTCTTCGTCTTTCAAATTATTGAGTTGGATTGTTTGTGCCTCACCTTTAGTTTTGTATTGTTGCAAGAGATGACTGACCTGTTTCATCTGGTCATCAATTGAGGCAAACTTTTCTTCAAGGGTCAGTTCAAGTTGCCTAATCTCTGTTTGCCGTTGATCAATTTCTTGTGTTTTTTGAGCGTACCCCTGTTGTTTCTTGGAGATGTGGCCAATGAGTGTATCGAGGGAAGCTGTCTGTTCATCGATGGTTTGCTGTCTGGTAAGCAACACGTTGTGAATAGTAGAGAGTTGTTTGTGAGAGGCTTCGAGCTCGACGGCTTGGGCTTTGCGTTTGGCCTGGAGACGGGTTTGCGCTTCAAGAACCGTCGAGGCTGGAATCCGTAGAAGTTGAAAGACGTTGACAGAACCATCAGAGTTCTTTTCGACATATGAATGGCGAGTCTCTAAGAGCAATTTCTCTGCATCAATTTCAGAGATCTTGGCAAAATTCATCAATTCAAGTTTTCCATGGACCAAGGCCTGTTGTTTAGCTTCTGCCAGAGAGGCCATGTTTGACACGGTCCCCACGAGATAGACGAATTCGCCTTCAATATACGACGAGGATTTCGTCCAAAACGGACGTGCCCCACTTACCGGTTCAAGATTGAATGAACCGAGTGTCAGTATGGTGATTATGGATCCGACAGACACGGCCTGTCGAAATGATAATAGGTGTCTGGTTTTCATAATGATATACGTTATATGGTTGGATAATATGTCTGTACGTATGAGTGCTCAGGTCTCTTGTTTAGAATACCGCATTGTTTGAGCGATGAAAAGGGAGGTTATCGACAGAGAGGCGTCAGGTTAGGCTATAGCCGTTTTGAATAATTTCCGAATGTTTGAAGGGAGTCATCGCGCGGGGGTTGAGATGCCTCAGCTGGATCTGGGCACATGCAACTGATCCATCAGGTCGACGGCTGAGTCACGCAGTGAAATGCCAATCACGATGGCACCTGTTTGCATGGTATCGTGTTCAGGCATTCTAACTGCTGTATTCGCTAGAAATTGAACTTAGGCAAGCCATGGGACTTTTGTATGTACCTTACGCAGAGAACGGTTATCTAGATTGGTACTTTGGGAGGGGCCGTCATATCATGGAAGGAGAGAATGTGGCGGTGGCCTTTGCCGTCGTCTTTGATGATCAATTCAAGGGGAGTGCCTTTGGGGAGTGCTTGGAGTTTTTGGAATTGTGAGGCAGCGGTTGGATGAACGGCAAGGGTCGATTCACCTGGAATCAACTGCCAATCCTTTTTAAAGAGAGGCCCATCATTTGATCGGGCTTCCCAGTCAAGCCAAATGATTTCTTCTTCGACTTCAATGTATCGGAGTTTCCCTCGAATCCCTGTCGGTTCTTGAAAGTCCAGGACATTATCTAAAAAGGTATCAAGTGGATGAGGTTCGGTTTCAAGAGCATGTCCGGATATACTCGCAGTCATCAGGTAAAGGGGAATGCTGATGGCTGCTAGGGTCAGAAATAAAGGCAAAGGGAGGGAATTTTTTTTCATGACTCGCGCCTCACGAAGTGAAAATTATTCCACGAGATTGGCCGACCTGTCTTTTTCATTAAATCATGTCTGTGTGTCTGTGCACAAGGCGACCTGATGTCCAATGAATGAGCATTCGTAAAAAGGGTGTCTGATTGTGGAAGAGTGGGGGCCATAGAGGCTGCTCAGAATTGACTTTGGTTGTTCATGTGTCTTGCCGAATTGTTGTACAAGTGACGAACGATGAAGATGAGAACTGTTGATTTTGATTGGAAACGGATCGAGAAAACGTTCATGTCGGTTGGTTACGTGCACCTACCTCATGTCATGAACCAGAAGGCGTGCATCGATTTGATTCAATGTTACCAAGATGATCAAAATTTTCGAAAACGTATTGTGATGGAACGGCATAACTTTGGCGTAGGAGACTACGCATATTTTGCGGAGCCGCTTCCTTCACTCATTGTCAATTTGCGAACGGAGTTGTATCAGGGGCTCGCACCGATCGCGAATCATATCATGCAGGTCATGCGACAGGAACCTCGCTATCCCAAGACGCTCAAGCAATTTCAAGCGCAATGCCGTTCTCAAGGGCAGACGCAGCCCACGCCTTTGATTTTACATTATGAATCCGGTGGGATGAATCGTTTGCATCGAGATGTCTATGGTCCGACAATCTTCCCTCTTCAGGTGATGGTCATGCTCAGTCAGAAGACTCGAGACTTTGAAGGCGGGGAATTTGTGTTGGTCGAAAATCGTCCTAGACAGCAATCATCCGTGTCTGTGCTGACACCAGATCAAGGCGACCTCGTGATCTTTCCAGTCTGTGACCGTCCCATTGAAGGGAAGCGTGGAATGTTGCGAGCCAGCGTACGGCATGGAGTCAGCCGAATCCATTCAGGTGAACGATGGGTCTTGGGAATCATTTTTCATGATGC
>BQIX01000070.1 GCA_021604145.1 Nitrospirales bacterium | reverse complement strand
ACGGATGTGTTGAGTTGTGCGAAGAAAGGTCTGTAATTGTTCTTCAATCATGACAGTATCTTGGTGTTCGCCTAAGAGATCTTGAAGTTTCCGTACTTGACGAATTAGTTGAGAGGCCGATTTGCCTATGCACGGTTCTGCCAGCTCGGTGGCATATCTGACTCGTTTTGCACGAATGCGGAGACGATGAAGATCTTCATCGTTATACGCTTTAGGTAAATTATCTACGGCTTTATCGAGTTTGTCGAATTCCTTCTTTGCAAGGTCTTGAAGCGCAACATGTAGAGTCATGATGTCCATATGTTGTATGGACGACTGTAAGTGATCCAGGAGCGTAAGGTAACGCGGACTTCGCAGTGCGTCTAACATCGTGGTGTGAGCTTCAGCGCGTTGTGAGGCTAACTGGTTAAGGAGCGAAGTATAGGCTTCTTGTTCCGATGCTGTCAGAGTTTGCATTTCGCGCTGAAGTTTCTCAAGTAAGACATCGAAGTCACGAACCTGACCGAGGGATGATGCGAGCCAGCCTATTTCTCTCCGTATCGCTGTGTTCCATGTTGAATTTGAGGCGGGCTGGATCGTTCGAAGGATAGCCCGAACTCGTCTCGTGGCCACGCGCATTTGATGAAGATCTTCTTGGTCCCGTCCTAAGCGTGTGCCCGGATCATGCCGGAGAATTTCGTCAAGCTGCTGCTTCAGCCGTAATTGGACATGCTCTCCTGGGTGAGCGGATGCATCCAGTATTTGTTTTTGTTCAGGGTCCTTGAGGTCTAGGGCCTGGCAGAGCTGTGGACGGATATTTTTTGCAACTGCCCCGGCCGTTTTTAATTGTGTCGTAATGTGCTTGAGGTGTTTGTTCGTGCCGTTGATCAGTATGACTCTGAGCTCGGTCAAGCGTTTGCGAATCCGACGGTCCTCTAAAAGCGCAATGTGATCATTCGTCAGTTCTGCGAGGGTACGATCATCTTCTCGTATCTGATACGTATATCTTTCGGTTCGAAGTTTGGCGATTGCTGTTGGGGCTTGCCCTCGAAGGAATGCAAATAGGAGATCAGCCAGTTCTGGGGGGAGTTTAGTTGACCCATGAGAAATTTCCAACATACCGTCTGCCCCGGATTTTGGGATCTTCAACTGCCATGAGCCCTTCCCCTGTTCGGCACGACGTCGTAACGTGATACCGAGTCGAGTCAAGTCATAATTTTGGGTATCGTAGTATGTTGAGGTAAAAACGCGTTTGGGTAAAATGTGATGGGTCAGATGTTCGGGCAGACAAAATCCGGCAGGAGCACCTAGTCTGACATCTTGTTCCGGATGGTGTTTACATGTAGAAAGACACATGAAAATACTGAGGAAAGCATATAGTGAATTTTAGATAAAATTTGAAGGAAATAAAGCAATTACTCTATCATAACGGTTTCTGGCAAAAGTGTGAAATTTCATGCCACTCGTCGATGATTGTGGAAAAATCCCTGATCTTGAATGTTATTCTAAACTCATGAAAGTTAAAGTTTTTTCTTCAATGCAGAATCACGTAACCGTCATGTGATGGTTCTGCTATTCGATGCTACTCAAATGTTCTCTGTATTTTACATAGTCATCTCTGCTGCGATTGACTGTCAGGAGCCATGACTCGATTAGCGGTGTTTTTCAAAGTGCTGTTTGGGTTTGCTGGGGTATTCTTGATTTCATGTTCGATGATTCCTCAGGCATCAGGCCCATTGCCATCATTCACCTTTGTCTCGCTCACACGATCTGCTGTACCAGGGAGCATGTCCCCCTGTGCCCCATTTCTCCTGCCGGAAGGATTCACGCAATCGATTCTTATCCAGGAACGCCCTCTGTGTTCAAATGCAAGAGGGACTCTTGATGTTATTGTCGACACGAGTGATCGGACGGACATGAATACCGTGAATGAAACGGGTTCTGAAGTTGGACGCTATCTGTATCGTACCCATGAAACTGATGAGGGGCGAGGGGCAATATCTGTGATGGACTTACAGACTGGGCAGACGGCTGTTCACATAGGCGAAAAATTTGGTGGCTGGGATCGATTAGATGGAATCGAGTGGACGCCATGGGGAACATTACTGACGGCAGAGGAAACCGGTGCCTATGGCCGGCTGTTCGAATGTCGGGTAGACCGTTTGTTGTTATCTTGCGTTGATCGCCCGGCTGTCGGACGTATGTCTCATGAAGGGATTGTTGTCACACGGGACGGGTCTGTGTATGTGGTAGACGAATTTGATGGCGGGTCGATCTTTAAGTTTGTTTCGGACACCTATGGCGATCTTTCATCAGGCCAACTGTTTGCGCTGAATGTTCAATCCGATGATGTCACGATTTGTTCTGATATAGCAGGTGTAGGATTTATCCCAACTGGGAACGCCGAATGGGTGTCCCTGACACCAGGCCGAGGTCGTGTGGTGACTGACCCGGCATACAATGCGCGAGCGGCCGCGCGTGAAGCAGGTGTGACGAAGTTCTGTCGTCCTGAAGATGTTGAAATCATCGAGAATAACTTATATGTGGCCATGACGACGACACATACGGTATTCCAAGTATCATTGTCCCCAGAGCAGCCAGTGGTCACGGAGTACGTCGGAATCAACACGAATATGAACAGTGAAGAATTTATGCCAGCCTATAGTTTGTCTCACCCGGATAATTTAGCTTCTGATCGAGCTGGAAATCTTTACATTGTTGAAGACAATTCTGGCAAAAACGATATCTGGATGGCGACTCCGGATATGGATGGCAATGGAGAAGCGGACTCTGTCGTGTTATTTGCCACGATGACGACTCAAGGTGCAGAGGCCTCGGGTATTTATTTCCCACCTCAGGGACCAGCAAGGATGTTTGTGAATGTGCAGCATGCGGATGACGGGAATGATATGACATTGGTGATTACACAGGATGATGAACGAGAATAATTCACGCAAATGCTGATGTGTGGCTTTCATTCAGAAAAGACTTATAATGACGCGTCCTTGCCCGATTCCTATGAGACGTTCATGTGCATCGATGCTTAATTTTGGGGAGTGAGTGAATTAATGGTTTCTCTAGATATCCCTGACAATATGGATTTAGCGGCGTTACTTCAGGTTGCCGTTCAATCGGCACAGGCACCAGCAGACATTATTCAGAGTTATTTTCAGCAGACCGCTCTTGTCGTGGAAAAGAAACAGGATGATTCTCCCGTCACCAAGGCTGACAAAGAAGCTGAGCGGTACATTCGGCAACATTTGGTAAAGTATTCGTCGCCTGAACCTATCGATATTCTCGGCGAAGAGCATGGGATTGAAGAATCCGGGGCACGATTTCGTTGGGTGATTGATCCCATCGATGGGACGAGAGGGTTTGTGCGCGGCATTCCGCTCTTTGGCACGATCGTGGCGCTGGAAGATATTCAAACTCAGCGTGCGTTGGTCGGGGCTATCCATCTTCCAGTTCTGAATGTCACATATTCAGCAGCACGAGGATTAGGGGCATGGTGTCAGGGGAAGCCTCTGAGGGTTTCTTCGATCACCAACATGAAAGACGCCATTATTTCTGTTGGTGATCCTTTGCAGTTTGTCCATGCAAAGTGTGAGTCGGCGTATCGTCGCCTCAGTGAGTTGAGTTCGTGTTTGCGGGGTTATACAGATTGTTTTGGCCATGCTCTGGTGGTGGGCGGATCGCTTGATGCCATGTTTGATCCAGACCTGAATCCATGGGATGTACTGGCAACCCAGGTTCTCGTTGAAGAAGCAGGCGGAAAGATGCTGATGCGTTCGTCAGCGAACAAAGAGAAAGTTGATGCGTTGTTTGGGAACCCTGATCTCGTTCAGTTTCTTTCTCAGGAGCTATGTTTTTAGTATGTGCCCTTATGGCCTGAGAAAATTTGTTGCGTGAGATAGTTTCATTGGTTTGAAAATGGCTTACTCGAAAGTTTCCTCTGCTTGTTCGTTCTCTTTTGTGTGTCACGACAGTGTTTCGTTGTTGAAGCCTTCGTGTTGAGACATAACCGTGCAGGTTTGACGATGTCTTGAGTTTTTTGTTTCCAACTATTTTCTGTCGATGGTGTCTCTCAGCACATGTTTGTCTCGACCATTATTGGGAGATAAGGTCACATCACGGTGGTCCGGCCGTTTACGTGACGTGTTGTTGGTGATTGACTGTTTCTAATTTACGTGAATGTTACACCTCGCTAACATCCCGGTAATCTCGCCCAGATACTATTCAACTCCATAACTCCTTACTGTTTTCAGGTTTTCTTTGTTGCTGAATCCCTAAGCGCTGTGTTGGGTTTCTATCATCTCGCTATCAGAGGCGCAGTAACTTCTTCATGAATGTATCGTTTTGAGTTTTGTGAGTCATGTCGATGCCCTCCAAAGCACCCTCTTTTTCAACTTTTCATACACAAGAGAATCAATGTGATGATGAAAGTGGCTTGTATTTTCACGGAGCCAGTATGGAGGTTTCCTATCAGAGTCATACCGTAAGATTAACTCGCAAGGAGTATGGGATTTTGCTAGAATTGCACGCAGGTCAGGGGCGTGTGTGTTCACGTGAGTCCCTCTTGGTTAAAGTGTGGGGCCCTCATGTGTTTGTCGATTCAAGAACCATTGACCGGCATGTTGTGCAGCTTCGTCGGAAAATGAAAAGTTTAAGTCGACAAGAACTTCATGTGGATACGATCTGGGGAATTGGCTATCGTCTAAGAATCGTCAACGCGATGGTAATTGACTCTTTGAATTCTTCTCCTGAATAACATGATGCCCGCCATTTCCAGATATTCTCTCATGTGTTCGATCATACTTGTAAAGGTTTGTCATGAGTAAACTCGCCGTGATCGATATCGGAACGAATTCGATTCATATGGTTCTTGTCGAAATTAGTCAGGATTTTTCGTGTAAAGTGATGGATCGATTTAAGGATATGGTTCGATTGGGTGACGGGACATTTACCAGCCATGTTCTTTCAGATTCTGCGATGATTCGTGGGCTGGATGCGCTTCGAAATTTAACGACGCTTGCGAGGAATAAAGGGTTTGACCGTATTGTCGCGACGGCGACGAGTGCGGTTCGTGAATCAAGAAATGGAGGCGAGTTCCTTCAGATGGTCGATGAGCAACTTGGCTTAGCCGTTCAAGTGATCACGGGCAAGGAAGAAGCGCGACTGATTTATGTCGGCGTGCGAAATGGGATGGCGTTGGCAGTCGATCGTGCCTTGCTTGCCGATGTTGGAGGTGGGTCAGTTGAGGTGATTGCTTGTAATCACAAACAGATGTTTTGGGGGCGAAGCTTGAAATTGGGGACGATTCGACTCAAGGATCGTTGTTTGAAACGCGATCCTCCGACTAAAGGGATGATCAAGGAATTGGAAAAAGTGATTCACGTTGGACTTGAGGCAGGCCTCAAATCCTCGCGAAATCTCACATTTTCACAAGTCGTCGCCACGTCGGGCACCGCAGCCAATCTCACTGAAATTATCTATCTCCGACGAACAGGAAAACCGGTTCCACAAATTAATTTAGCCACCATTCAACTGGACGAAATTCGTGATGTCGAAACCGAACTTATTCAGGGCGATACCGATGCGCGATTGGCGATTCCTGGTCTTGACCCAAAGCGAGTCGATACGTTGTTGCCTGGGGTCATGTTTTTTCGATGTTTACTTGAATTGGCAGGCCACAAGACTTTAACGATATGTGATAAGGCTCTTCGTGAAGGGTTGATCTATGATTTTATTGATCGGCATCAAGACGGATTGAAGGCTGAGCAAGAAATTCCGAATACCCGACGTCGAAATGTTATTGTATTTGGACGTCGTTGCCACTATGCAGAAAGTCATGCCTTACATGTCGCTAAGTTGGCTCTGCAGTTATTTGATCAGTTGAAATCGCTTCACGGTCTTGGTGATCAAGAACGAGAATGGCTTGAATATGCGGCATTACTGCATGATGTGGGGTATCTCATCCGTCGTCGACAGCATCATAAGCATACCTATTATCTGATTAAGCATGGCGATCTTTCGGGATTAACGGCCGATGAAGTTGATCTCGTGGCGAATATTGCCCGTTATCATCGTAGGGCTTCTCCCAAAGGCAAGCATGCAGCTTTTAGCGCGTTATCAGGTAAACAGAAAAAGATCGTCCAAGTGTTAAGTGCCTTGCTGCGTGTCGCGGATGGTTTAGATCGGAGTCAGTTCTCAGTCGTTCAAGATATTCATGTCTCAATCGGCTCCTCTATTCAACTGGGACTTGATTGTTCTGCTGATACAGAATTGGAAGTCTGGGCTGCTCAGAAGCGCGCAGCATTATTTGAAAAAGTTTTCGGTCGTCCAGTACAATTCGTGCCGAACTATATGAATGCAGAAAATTGATAGCCGTTTTCTCTTCTGTTGAATCACTCCCCTTATTCTTGAAAATTTATATGACCGCTCAAGACTCTCGGTTCATGATAACAAGGATTCACGCAGGCCATGTTTAAATTTATTCCACGTGAAGAAGCCTTTTTTGAGCTATTTCAGCAAGCAGCCCACAACATGATTGAGGGCAGTCGACTCCTCAAAGAATTAATGGAAAAATTTGAGCATGCTGGAGAGCAAGTCAAGCAGATTAAGGCTATTGAGCATTTGGGAGATGGTCTGACTCATGATATCGTTCGAAAACTGAATAAGACATTTATTACACCGATTGATCGTGAAGACATTCATGATCTGGCCAGCGCCCTAGACGACATTCTCGATGAGGTTGATGCGGTTGCCGATCGCTTTCTCGTTTTTAAGGTCAGGCAACCAACAGACGCGGCTATCAAATTGGCCAATATCCTGTATCAAGCCACTGTAGCGGTCGGTAGTGGAATTGACCGGTTGGCCAACGGAAATATGGATATGAATGACTGTGCGATTCAAGTGAATAGCTTAGAAAATGAGGCTGATCGTGTCAGTCGCGAAGCGATTTCCAAGTTATTCGACGAAGATAAAGATCCCATTTCGGTGATTAAATGGAAAGAAATTTACGAAACATTTGAGAAAGGAACCGATTCCTGCGAAGATGTGTCAAACATCCTCGAACGTATTGAGTTAAAGTCTATTTGACGAATGTGCCTCTTCATTGATCCTACGTTGTTCCTGCTCCAGCGTATAACGACTCGCTCAATTTCTCAGCACTATTCAATCATCCGTCTGGTGGTGTGCTATGCCTGATCTAGGCGGCATGCTGCTTGTCGTGGTGATATTAGCCCTTCTTTTTGATTTTTCTAATGGATGGCATGATAGCGCGAATGCCATTGCGACAGTGGTGTCCACGCGGGTATTAAGCCCATTAGCTGCGGTGTGTTTAGCTGGAGTGTTAAATGTTGCCGGGGCTTTTATGTCGACCGCAGTGGCCAAAATGGTCGGCAAAGGCATTGTCGAGCCGAGCGCCATTAATGAAATCGTCGTTGCATCCGCTCTCGCTGGGGCCATACTCTGGAATCTCTTTACGCTGTCCTTAGGCCTTCCATCAAGTTCTTCGCATGCGTTAATTGGAGGATTGCTGGGAGCTGCGTATGTGCATGGCGGTGTGACAGTTCTGAAGCTTGAAGGATTCATCAAAGTGTTGAAGGCCATGGTGGTCTCACCATTGTTTGGGTTTCTCATGGGCTTTTTGTTGATGGTGCTTCTGAGTTGGCTCTTCTTTCGTGCCAATCGTGGCGTGGCCATGAAGCTGTTTAAACGGCTTCAGCTATTGTCTGCAAGTTTTATGGCGTTTAGTCATGGAGCGAATGATGCGCAAAAGGCCATGGGGATCATTACCCTTGCCTTACTATCATCTGGTCAGTTGGAGACGGCTGAAGTTCCAACATGGGTGATTATCTCATGTGCGCTTGCCATGGGATTGGGGACCGTCATGGGCGGGTGGAAAATTATTCGCACATTAGGGATGAATATTGCCAAACTTGAACCGATACATGGGTTTGCCGCTGAAACTGGTGCAGCGATGGTGCTAATGACCACCGCGCAGATTGGTCTTCCCGTCAGTACAACCCATACAATTACCTCTTCCATTATGGGCGTTGGCGCTATTAATGGATTATCGGCAGTCCGTTGGGGTGTAACCGCTAAAATTATCTATGCCTGGATATTTACCCTTCCTGGCTCTGCTGGTTTGGCTATAGGGATTTATTACCTCTTCTCGTAATTTCCTGTCCCTTCTTTCCTTTAAGCCCCTAAGATTCTCCTTCCGACATTTTGATGAATGCATGCCCCCTCTAATGGGGCATTGCCCCGGTATCTTCCTGAACCCTATTCTTACGTAGTCTCACCCAACCGTTTCTTCAGCCTATTATGGCAAATGATCTATGCACGATTTATCGTGCCTCATTGAGCGCCCAAAAAGGAGTATTTCTATGACTGATGTGATAACTAGCAGTCCAGCCTTCGAGAAAACGGAATCCTACAATGAACAAAATCTCGAATTGTACGTCAGTAAAAGGTCACACATTCATGGCGTCATTCGTGTAAAGGGGGCGGCTCGCATTGATGGATATTTTGAAGGGAAAATCCATACAGATCTGATACTGCAAATTGGTAAAGATGCCGTCATTGTTGCAGATATTCATGCGAATACCCTTATTTCGCAAGGCCCAATTCGAGGAGACGTCATTGCCCGGGAACGGGTAGAGCTCCTAGCTCCGGCGACGGTAGACGGAGCGATCTCTTCTCCTAAATTTTCATTTGAGCAAGGAGTTCAGGTCAACGCCATGATTAAGATGGGAAAAGGTTAAACGAGAAGAATCTTGACGGGGTTCTCTCAAGAGGATGACTACCGTTTACTAAGCTGTCTCAGTTGTGCTGGTCGTAACCACCATTCCAACCGTCCATGCCCGATTTTGGGTTTCTCTTCAAATTGAATTGCACAAGCTCCGGCTTTCTTGAGTGAAAGCCCTGGAATATACCTTCCAGAGATCATAAGGGCAGCCAACTGCCCAAGATGTGGTTCGTGGCCAACGCAAATGGCGTTAGCCTCTTCGGAGAACTTCGTGAGTATAGGAAAGATGATGGTCGGCGGGTGATGAAAGACAAGCTCTTCATACAGGTGAATGGGTTCCTGCAGGTTGAAGACCTCATGAACAATTTCAGCAGTTTCACGTGCTCTCACGTATGGGCTGGAGAGCAGATGGGTTGGTTGGCAATCTAGCAGTAAGAGCCCTTCGATCGCCTTTTGTGTTTTCTTTATGCCTTCGCGAGTTAATGGTCGGGTGCCGTCGGATTCATTCCAGTCTTCAGCAGCAACTGCAATACCATGTCTGAGAAGAATACATTTCATTGGTCTGTCTTTCGATAGTTGGCAAACGTACCACAACTACGTTCCAATCAAAATAGGTGGAAGTGACAATTATAGCGAGAAGATTTTGAAAACGGGGAGATTTGTCTGTGATACAGACAAATTTTAGAACGGTGTTGAGAAAACGAAAAGGATATTTCAGTAAACAGGAGGGGTGGCGATGTCATGTACGATGAGTCTGCTTACACAGATACCTGACAGTCTTGACGATCCTCAGCCTTGGCTGGAGACCATCGAACGGCCACAACACGGGTGAGAGCCAACGTCACAATGATGCCTCCAAGAATCGCCCATTGGGCCGGGTGTGCTTCTTTAAACCACTGCGAAATCACTTCAGTGAGCATGACAACAAGAATCGTATCAACGATAAAGGTGACCTTGACTCGGCCCTCTGAAAAATAAGTCAGTGTGGTTTTCAAGACCTCGACAATAGCCAGCAGCATGAGCGTATTGAGAATGACTTGGCGCAGGACAACTTCCAAAGGTTGTGTAAAGAGTAATTCCAAGCCAACAAAGGTCATGACTGCTCCGCCAGCGAGGGCGGTCAAGATAGTCAGAATCAACAAACTCAATATGACCTTAATGCCCTGAACCCAAAATTGAGTCATGTCAATGGCGAATGAACGTCCTAATGCCGCCACGCCTGAATGAAGAAATGCCATAATAAAATTGTTCTCCTTGTGTGTAAATGGTTGCGATCGTGTTAAAAGTCATCGACAGCAACAGGGTGTAATAAATCTCGAACGGAAATGATGCCAATAATTCCGTCATACTCATTGGCGACTCCCAGGTGTCTAATGTGCGAACGCTCCATCAAATCCGCCGCCTCAAATATTGGGCTGTCTTCATCAATGCAGATCACCGGAGAACTCATGATGCGTTTGACAGGGGTATATTCGGCAAAGCGATGAAGCGAAACAACTTTTCTAACAATGTCAGATTCGGTCACAATGCCAATGATTTCGCCATCTCGTTCGACAAACACACTCCCCACGCGTTGTATGCGCATTAAATTGGCTACGACTGACACGGACTTTCGGTCGTCGACGGTGATCAAGTCCCGCTTCATTACCTCATGAATGTGAACCATAGTTTGCTCCCTTCTTAATGAAAAATATGTGTTACACTGACCTTTTTGTCTTTTCACTAGTATCAAGAATACACCGCCAGTGTTACCGTTAAAGCACAATCACATGTCTTTTCTGTAAAATATATAATGGAATTTCCACATTCTTTGCCCTAATGCCTGGATGTTTCTTATAGTAGTCATGCACATTCTGTAATAGGTGCAGGTAGGGATTCGTTCAAAATGATACGATCATCTCTACGTCTTTTGATACTGATGACGAATAAATAAAGGAGTGTTATGAGTCGAAGGATTTGGGTTATGTTTGTTCTGGTTTTCTCTTTGTCTGTTATAAGTTGTGCAAGGTCTGAGTTCTTTACTGTCACGATCTATGATAGCCCTCAACGTGTTGTCCGGCTGCAAACGAAATCTATAGAAGATGCTGGAGGCGGATATTCACACCCGGCATCAGTTTCTGTCGAACAAATGACCAGCGCGTTAACGGGTCTTTACGTAGAAGTAGGGTCTACACCATTTTCAAAGTCAGGTACGCGTCGTCGGGCGTTTAGCGACGCCGAAATCAAGTTTTTTGCCCCTCTATTCGTCAGAGGTCTTGAGCAGGCGACACCTGAGGAAGTGGTCACATTTTTTGAAACCGCCGAAATTTCTGATCTACAGGAAGCCACAACCTCTGGCGGAGTCTTTGTCAGGGAGAAGGCTTTGTACATTATTATGAGCAATCATGCAGTCAAAACAGCGATTTGGCAGGATAACGATCAATATGAGTCGCCGCAACGATTAAGTCCCTTGGAACCTATGGCCCCAGAACCTGGCCGATTGGTTTTTGAACCGGAAGAATTTATGATTCCGGTCGAGGAAAACGATTGGGTCGATGCACTCAAAGGAAAACCCTGGCATGCCGCAGTGAAGTATTTAGAGTTGCCGTAATCGTGATTCCTATCACACAAAAAAGACCGCCACTCGTAATGGGAGAGAGACGTGAGAGGAACGCGGAGGAGTGTGCCTCGTATAGACATTCTGTTTTAAAAGGAAACATCCCACTGTAATCGGACGCGCTGTTCTGTGAGGTCTTTTCCGACTGGCTGAGCTAATGTCAGGTGAGAGACATCCATCGTGACCTTATTGCGATGTCCCGCGAAAAACCAGTTGGTGGCAAACGTGAATTCTTGGAGCTTATCATCCTTAGCCGAAACATTGGGATCGACAAACGCATAGCGGAACGCGAATTCCAATGGTTTAGGAATGACTGGAATAATATAATGTGGAAAGTATCCGATTTGGGCGTAACTACCCATTAAGTTGGTTTTTGAGTTTCCGACTCCTGCGATACCCCCACCCGAGTCTTTGACTTGCTTCCAATGATATTCATGTTGAATGGACAGTCCAGCCCACTTAAAGGCAAATTCTTCAACGAGTCCCTCGACCCGAAATTGACCGTCTGCGGCGTTGCTGTCGCTTGTAAAGCCAAGTCCAAGGGAATTATTGGTTCCTAAGGATCCACAACCACTGGATGACCATCGAGTACATTTTCCCGTTGTGGTATACCCGGCGAATGCGAGACTTCCCGCTGGTTTTTCATGGTATTCGGTATCACTTTGTTCCCATTTGAGATCCCTGCCCAAGAAATTCCACTGAAAGCGTCCCATATACATCATTTGATCGTCGTCATTGGCTTCGCCTCGTCCGGAGCCAGTGAACACCCCGGCGTAATACCGTGAGTCAAAGAGCGTTCCGGGAGCTAAATGTCCGTGGAGCATGACTCCGACTTGTCGATCAATGGTGAATACACTGTTCACGATCGACCGTTCCACAAACTGTTGTTTGCCGGATGAGTCGACGCGTTCACGGTTATAGTGGATTTTCCATTGACCGATTTGCAGTTGTATCCATTGGTACTTTTCAAACATGATCCGCCAATCAAATATCCGAGCCGCGGAGTCATTGTGGTCATCACCTGACGATCGAGTGGGCTGCCAATCGACTTCAAAGTAGTATTTAAGCCAGGGACGGTATCCATGTCCGCCGACTTTCATTCGCACGCGCCGAAGTTCAAAGGTACTCTCGTCATTATCCGAGAAGTCACCCACGCTGTCAGGGTCGCCTCGCTCAGGATACGTAAACCGGCCTTGAAATCTCCACTGTATCGCTGTTTTAAATAATCCGTCGACCGTAGAAAACGTAAAGCCTTTCTTGTCCCATCCAACGATGACGGAAGAGTCGTCTTTCTGCTTCTTCATCATTTCTTCAGCTTTTTTTTCTTCGCTGGCTTGAATGCGGATGTAATCTTCTTTC
>BQIX01000069.1 GCA_021604145.1 Nitrospirales bacterium | reverse complement strand
ACTGGAAGCGATGGCCGAGCGTCAGGTGACAATCGGACACAAGAGTTATCCCCTCCCCGAACTCTTCTTAGTCATGGCGACTCAGAATCCAATTGAGCAGGAAGGGACCTATCCACTCCCAGAGGCCCAGCTTGATAGATTCCTCATGTATGTGAAGGTGGGATATCCGGATGTAGAAGCCGAGAGAAAAATTGCCAAACTTGTACGTCATCAGGCTCAGGCGTCGTTGACCGATGGCCAGGGAAATCATCCGCCAATTCCGCAGAAAATCATCTTGTCCGCTCGTCAGGATTTATTCACACTTTATTTAGCCGAAAGCCTGGAAGAATATATCGTACAGTTGGTGGTGGCGACTCGTAACCCCACGCCATATAGCGACGAACTTGGAAGATACGTGCGATATGGCGCAAGTCCCCGGGCGACGATTGGTATTGAGCGTTGCGCCAGGGCCCATGCATGGCTGGCTGGGCGTGATTATGTTTCGCCAGAGGATATCCAGGCCATTGCGCCAGATGTGCTGCGTCATCGTATTTTATTGTCGTTTGAAGCCGAAGCAGAAAATATTAGCACTGATCGTGTGATTGCGGAGATTCTCTCTCGTGTGGCCGTTCCCTGACCGAACGATTTCTAAACCGGAACCTGCCTCGAAGACGGATGTCGATTCCGGGACAACCGTTCGTTTGAATGAATTGATTCATGCGCGTCATGCGATTACCGCGTTAGGCATGGGCGCAAAAAAAGGGGTCCATTCACTGTTAGCCGGGGGTGAACGGTCACCGTTCAAGGGGAGAGGCGTCGACTTTGATGAAGTTCGCCGTTATCAATCTGGCGATGATGTACGGTATATGGATTGGCGTGTTACGGCACGTTCAGGCGAACCTCATCTCAAAATATTTCGAGAAGAGCGCGAGCGCCCGGTCTTTGTTGTCGTCGACTATTCCCACTCTATGCTGTTCGGGACAAAAGTCGCCTTTAAGTCTGTTGTCGCAGCGAAAGCTGCCAGTCTTTTGTGCTGGGCTTCTCTTCACCGAGGCGACCGCATTGGCACGGTGGTTTTTTCGAATCATGGTCACGAAGAGCGACGTCCGCGTGGTGGAAAATCCGGAGTTCTTCGAGTTCTTGATGTCTTAGCCCGACACCACCAACAGGCCCGACAATCCCAATTTTTCATAGAAGAACACAGCCGTGCATCCTTTGTGTCGGCCTTGGCACGAGTGACCCGTACGGCACGTCCCGGAAGTCTGATTTTTCTGCTGAGTGATTTTCGAAACATGGGTCCGCAAGTTCTTCCCTATCTGACTCAACTGAGTATCCATCATGATGTCGTGAATGTCTTGATCTTCGATCAGCTAGAACGAGAACTACCTGTTGCAGGAGTTTATCGTGTGACCAATGGATCTGACTTTGGAGTATTCGATTCTCGATCATTGCCGCTAGTTCAAGAGTATCGTCGTCAATTCTCTGAGCGAAGACAGTTTGTAGAACATTTGTGTCGACAGCACGGCATGGGTTTCTTTTCAATTGGAACTCACGAACCCATTGCTGAAACCGTTCTGCAAGGCCTGCGCATAATCGGTGCCCGTCGAAAGCATGTTCCAGTAGGAAATGCACATTGAAAAATAAAAAGTTCAAAAATGAGACCGTTCAACATCTAAACAAATCTTTTTCAATTTTCATGTTGCATGGCTAACGAGTTTGTCGTATGGACCCTCTTGAACAATTACGTGATCTGCATATTCCTGACCCCGTTTCATTCTGGCCACCGGCTCTCGGATGGTGGGTTGTTCTGCTTCTCGTACTGATTTGTGTTGCGTTAGGGGTGTGGGTCAAACGGTATCGACAGTCGACGGCTCCTCGTCGAACTGCCTTAGCAGAATTGACTGACTTACAAGTTCAATTTCATGAAACGCAAGATACTGTCAAACTAATGGCAGGTCTCTCGGAATTGCTTCGGCGATATGCGTTGGTCTGTTTCAGTCGTCAGAACGTGGCAGGACTTACTGGAGCAGCCTGGCTCAAGTTTTTAAATGAACACGCCAAGACACCACTATTTGCATCCAAGCAAGCTCAGCTAGCTTTGACGCTTGTTCCTTATGGTGCTCAAGAATCAGTAGAGACTGAAGAAATGATCAATCTTGTTAAACAGTGGGTAAAGCAAACACCAGTGCCTTCTAGGAAAACGTTCGCATGATCTCGCTCGCTTGGCCATGGGTGTTGCTGTTATGCCCGCTTCCCTGGTTCGTTCGACGTTTTACGAAGCCTGTTGAGCAGCTCGCAGATCATTCATTGCGCGTGCCGTTTTTTCAAGAGCTCATGAGCCTGAAAACTGGCGGGCAAGCCCGAAAGCCGGAATCGACTTCTTCAAGACGTTTTTGGATGGGAGTGGTTATATGGACAGTTCTACTTCTTGCGGCTGCTCGTCCGCAATGGATTGGCGACCCGGTCGCTTTACCCGTGAGCGGTCGCGATTTAATGATGGCCGTGGATATATCTGGAAGTATGGAAATTCCGGACTTTTCCTTAGAAGGAGAACAGGTCAATCGATTAATGGTCGTCAAGAAAGTCGCTGGTGAATTTATCCAACGGCGACGTGGAGACCGTTTAGGGTTGGTGTTGTTTGGGGCTCAAGCCTACGTGCAAACACCTCTGACCTTTGATCGTGATACTGTCCAAGCCATGCTGCTGGAATCAGCCATTGGTCTTGCGGGAAAAGAAACAGCCATTGGCGATGCCATTGGATTGGTCATCAAGAGACTCAAAGGCCAATCGCATGAAAACCGTGTTCTGATTTTACTGACAGATGGGGCCAATACGGCAGGCGATATTAGCCCCATTCAGGCTGCGGAATTGGCTGCAGAACAAGGTGTTCGTATTTACACCATTGGCGTGGGTGCCGATCAAATGGAAGTGTCTTCATTCTTTGGCAATCGAATGGTGAACCCTTCGAAGGATTTGGATGAAGACACATTAAAGGAAATTGCCGAATTAACCGGAGGCGTCTATTTGCGGGCAAAAGATTCAATGCAACTTGATGATGTCTATCGGGAATTGGATCGTTTGGAACCGGCAGCCCAAGAGGCTGAACTGTTTAGGCCAACCGATGAACTGTATCCTTGGCCGCTAGGTCTCGGGCTTTTGCTTTCTAGTTTCATGACGCTGAGTTTTATTCGGATGCCCGTGTTTTGGAAAGCGAATGCCAGGACTGCCTCAACGGCTCGTTTGTCTGAATCTCCCGTGAATAGTTCCTAGTTTGGTGAGCTCTGAGATCAAATCGTATTCCTTGTGAGACGTGAACCATAAAACGAGTTCAAAGTCATAGAACAGACTCGAAAGCCAATATCTAATTGTTGGATTAAACTTTGAACATTTTCTCTAAGCAATGATGCAGGGTATTGAACAGTTTCACTTCTTACGACCCTGGTGGTTTTTGGCATTTCTGCCCTTAGGAGTGCTCATATTACTGCTTGTTCGACAGCGTGGAGGGGCACAAAGCTGGGAAGCCGTGTGCGATGCACATCTCCTCCCGCATCTTTTGGTCGGAAGCAATCGGATGCAGTCTCGTGGGCCATATATCCTTCTGGCAACGGTGTGGTCGTTGTGTGTATTGGCACTCGCTGGTCCTGTGTGGTCGAAATTGCCTCAGCCCGTATTTCGTGCGCAATCCGCACTCGTGTTGGTGATGGATCTTTCCCGTTCGATGGACGCGAAGGACATTCAGCCTTCACGGTTGACGCGTGCAAAACATAAGGTACTGGATATCTTGAAACGTCGGCAAGAAGGGCAAACGGCCTTAGTGGTTTTTTCAGGAGAACCCTATGTTGTCTCTCCGCTGACGGAAGATGCCAATACGATTGCCGCTATGGTCTCTTCCCTCGAAACGAGTTTGATGCCGACAGTAGGTAGTCGAGCGGATCTTGCCTTACTTCAAGCCTATGATTTATTGGAAAACAGTGGCATATCGAATGGCGATATTTTGCTCATGACCGATGGAGTTGAGGTGAGTGATGTTCAAGCGGTGATTAAAAAAATACAAGACCAACAGCATCGAATTTCCGTGTTAGGCGTCGGGACACCTGATGGGGCTCCTATTCCGCAGAGCGGCGGGTTTTTGAAAGATGAAAAGGGAGCCATTGTTATACCAAAATTAAATCCCCAGGGACTAAAGGAAGTTGCCAGGATGGGGCGAGGTCAGTATGCCGCCCTACGCATTGATGACCAGGATCTTGAAACCGTTCTCTCATCAGATTGGACGATCGATGTTCAACAAGCCGATCTCACAGCATCACGAACGACCGAATTATGGCGTGAGGAGGGTCCATGGCTTGTTTTGGGAATTGTGGCGCTCACGATCCCAGCGTTTCGTTCAGGATGGTTAGGCATCGTGTTGGCCATGCTTCTTTTGACTCCGTCTCCAGGTCAGGCGTTCTTGGGAGAAAATTGGTGGTCTCGACCTGATCAACGAGCGGCTCGGGCACTGAAACAGGATGACCCTCAAAAAGCTGCAACATTATTTGAAGATCCGTCATGGAAAGGCGTGGCGAATTACCGGGCAGGAAATTTTCAAGAGGCCGTAGAAAGTTTCAGTCAGGACGATTCGCCTGATGGACATTTTAACCGGGGCAATGCTTTAGCCAGAACGGGAAAACTCCAAGAAGCTCTGCAAGCCTATCAAACCGCGTTGCAACAGGCCCCGACTCATGAAGATGCTCGACATAACTATGAATTGATTGAGAAATTACTGAAACAACAAGAGAACCAGCAGCAGTCGAATTCGCAGGGAGACTCTTCTCAAGATCAACAATCATCGAAGTCCGAGCAATCAAAAGAAGACCAGCCTCAAGCAAGTGAAGGCCAACAAAATGGGGAGTCGTCTTCAGAAGAGACACAGGCGAAAAATCAATCGAATTCATCGTCACAAGAGGATGACGGGCAATCTTCTCAGGAGGGAGAACAGCGAGAATCTCAACCCTCATCTGACTTTTCGGAGGATCATCGAGACGCAGACTCTGATCTCGCTCAACAAGGAAATTCGGAGAATGAAACGGGTGAAGATGCGGAACAGGCCCAACGCGCCGGAAATCTTGCGGATGAATTCGAAAAAGATCTGAGCGATGAGAAGGCAGATCCAAAGTCGCTAACGACAGCTGGATTATCTCGAGAGGAGAAAACAGAATTGGAATCCCAGCAAGCGACGGAACAGTGGCTTCGTCGTATTCCTGATGATCCGGGAGGCCTGTTGCGTCGTAAGTTTCTTCTCGAACATCGCCGTCGTCAAGAAGCTGGCCAAAACCATGTCTCAGGTGGGAAGACATGGTGACGCTTCGTACAGGGTTCTTGATGGTTTTTCTTGTGATCATGTTTGGCCATGTGCCGAACATTTGGGGACAGACGGTTCGGGCGTATGTTGACCGCAATCCTATTTCCGTCGATGAAACTGTGCGTCTTATTGTCGAGCAGCAAGGATCCTCGTCAGGGGATGATCCAGATCACTCACTGCTGAAAAATGATTTTGATATCTTGGGAACGTCGCAAAGCAGTCAAACCAGTATTATTAACGGGCAAACCTCAGAATTAAGACAGTGGGTCACGACGTTGGCGCCAAAACATGACGGGCGCATCACCATTCCGCCGATCACTGTAGGCAACCAGCAGAGTGAGCCTCTTGTTTTAATGGTGCAGCAGCCATCTCAAGGGAAGCCAGGCGTGGCGGCAAAGGATATTTTTCTTGAAGCCACGGTCGAGCCACAACAACCTTACGTGCAAAGTCAAATCGTCTATACCTTGCGTTTATACCATGCGGTTTCAATTCTTGAGGGGCAGATTGAAGATCCTCAAATTAGCCAAGCGGTTGTCGAACGGGTTGGTGAGGATCGTTCGTTTGATACGGTTCGAGATGGTCGCCGCTATCAGGTTGTCGAGCGCCGTTACCTCGTGGTTCCGCAAGCGAGCGGCTCATTGAAGATTCCGTCTGTCTTGTTCTCAGGAAAGGTCCCTGATGGTCGGAGATCGCAATCGATGTTCGATGATATGTTTGGAAATGGTCTGGGTTCGCTTGGAAGACGATTCCAATCCGCCAAACTTGTTCGAGCGAGGAGCCAGGAAATGACGCTCAAGATTCAAGAGATTCCTTCTGGCATGAACAGTGACACGTGGTTGCCGGCTCGCGAATTGTCGGTAACGGAAACATGGTCCATTGATCCCTTGGAGGTTCAGGTCGGAGAGCCGGTAACAAGAACAGTAACGATGTCTGCGAAAGGTCTCACGGGAGAGCAATTGCCAGAATTGCCCCTTTCAGACAATGATCATGTAAAGGTTTATCCTGATCAGCCGACGATTTCTACAGAGTTTGACGGCTCGTGGGCAGTCGGACGTCGAGAACAAAAGTTGGCATTGGTCCCGACCAGCCCTGGGCACTTGACCATTCCGGAAATTCGCATTCAATGGTGGAATCTTGAAGAGAACAGAACCGAAGAAGCGATACTGCCTGCACGCGATGTTATGGTTCAAGGGACATCTTCATCCTCCAAGATAGCTGCGGCGCTCGATAATCACGTCAACAGCGACGTGAGTCAGACGGTCACGCCTTCTCCTTCAGCAGGGGCCGATTCCACCATGCAGAAAGAACCCGAGAACTCGTTTTTTTCTCCCATGATAGGCCAATGGTCAGTGATGACCAGTTTTGTGTGTGCGCTGTGGCTTCTCACCATTGTTGGCTGGTGGTATGACAGAAGAAAGTTCCGCGCCCATTGGAAGACGTTAACCCCTGGTGTCGGTGAGGAGAGGCATTATTCTCTACGTGAGGCGAGAGAAGCTGTGAAGCAAGCCTGTCTGGAAAACTCTCCCGATCGTACGCGAGAGGCATTGCTCAAATGGGCTTCAGTGAGGTGGGAGTACCAGGGTCATCACAACCTTGGAAGCATTGCACGAAAACTGTCAACACCACAACAAAATACTAGTGATGCGCAACAAGCCATTTGGGACTTGGATCGGAACCTGTATGCGGCCCAACGCGAAGAGTGGAATGGGAAAAAGTTTTGGAACACGATCGCACCGGCACTACAATCTCTAGAGAAAAAGAATGGAACGGGCGCTTCTCAGCGAACACAAGACTTAGCCCCGCTCTATTTGCATTCTTCATCATGAAGTTTCGCATGACATTATCAAAAATCAACGGTATAAGAAGACGAGATGTGACTGTTGTGTGGGATGACGGCAACACAACGCTATAGCCTACTAGCCAAGAGGGTTATTTATTATGGGGACGATGGTTGATATCACGGGTTTGCGTAAAGAGTTTGGATCAATAGTGGCCGTTGATGGGGTGTCATTTACCGTAGGACAAGGTGAGGTGCTGGGATTTCTCGGGCCGAATGGGGCAGGCAAATCGACGACCATGAAAATGATTACGGGTTTTCTGACGCCGACAGGTGGAACGGCCAAGATCTGTGGATATGACATTTTAGAACAGCCGTTAGAAGCCAAGAAGCGAATTGGCTACTTGCCGGAAGGCGCGCCGGCCTATCAAGATATGACTCCTGCGGCTTTTCTATCTTTTATCGGCGAAATGAGGGGGTTGGGAGGCGAGAACCTCCGTCAGCGGGTATCGGACACAGTGGAAAAGGTTAATCTTCAAAGTGTGCTTGAACAACCAATTGAAACATTATCCAAAGGATTTAAACGTCGACTTGGATTAGCGCAAGCTATTCTTCATGATCCTGAGGTCTTGATTCTGGATGAGCCGACTGATGGGTTAGACCCCAATCAAAAACACGAAGTGCGCACATTGATACGAGCGATGGCTCCGGAAAAAGCGATTATTCTCTCAACGCATATTCTTGAGGAAGTTCAAGCTGTCTGTACCCGTGCCATGATCATCGCCAAAGGAAAAGTGGTCACCGATGGGACGCCTGCCGACCTGGAAGGCCAATCTCCAACCCATAATACCATTGTGCTCACGATTCGAGGTGGGGACGTCTATGCCACTCAAGCCGAACTTGCAAAAATTGCTGGAGTGAACAAAGTAGAAGAAATAGGGCAAGACGATGGATTTGCTCAATTTCGCATTTTTCCTGAACGAGGACGATGGATTATTGCCGAAGTGGGACAATGTGCACGTGAACAACAATGGGAAGTGGCGGAGCTGCATGTCGAGCGTGGGCAATTAGATGAAGTCTTTCGGAATTTAACAGCGCCGAAACAGGCACTTACATAGAAATCGTCACTCGTCGCTCGTGAATCGTATCTCATAAAAATTGGAAAGGACCATATCGTGGGACGAATACAGGTGATCCTTAGGCGAGAGTTGGCAGGATATTTTGCAACACCGATTGCCGCAGTGTTCATTGTGATTTTTCTTTTGTTGAGTGGAGCATTTACGTTTTATCTAGGAAACTTTTTTGTTCGTGGACAAGCGGACTTGATTCCCTTCTTTGACTTTCACCCCTGGTTATATTTGGTGTTGATTCCTGCCCTGGCCATGCGGCTTTGGGCAGAGGAACGTAAAGAAGGCACGATTGAAATGCTGCTCACGCTGCCGGTAACCATGTGGGAAGTCGTCGCGGGGAAATTTCTTGCGGCCTGGGTCTTTACCGGTATTGCCCTGGCCCTCACGTTTCCCATGTGGATTACGGTGAATATGTTGGGCAATCCAGACAATGGTGTGATTGCCGCCAGTTATCTGGGGAGTCTTCTCATGGCCGGAGGGTTCTTGGCTATTGGATCGTGTATGTCCGCCTTGACCAAGAATCAAGTGATCGCCTTCATTCTCAGTGTGGTTGTGGGATTGGCATTTGTGCTCAGCGGATTCCCGATGATCTTGAATCTGTTTAGCGGATGGACGCCGCATTTCGTGTTGAACGCCGTCAGCTCCTTTAGTTTTTTGACGCACTTTCATTCGATCAGCAAAGGCGTCCTTGATCTCCGAGACATTTTCTTTTTTATCTCGTTAATTGCGTTTTGGCTGTTTGCGACCGCGACGATTATCGATATGAAGAAAGCTGAATAACGAAAAGATACAGAGGTAACATCGAATGAATAAGACACTTCTGACAGGGACAGGATTATTAATCGCTGCAGTGTTGTTTGGCGCGGCGAATATGATGAGTAATGCGGCGTTGAGTTCAGCACGATTTGATTTGACCGAACATCAGCTCTATACCCTTTCTGAAGGGACGAAGAACATCATGCGCGGGTTAGATGAGCCCATTACGCTACGCTTATATCTGTCAAAGAAACTAGCCACGGGCCTGCCTGGCATCAAAAGCTATGCCAATCGAGTTGAGGAAATGCTCGAGGAGTTTGAGCAAGTCGCAGACGGGGGCATTCACTTACAGGTGATTGACCCTGAACCATTCTCGGAAGAAGAAGATCGTGCGGTAGCCGAAGGGCTTCAAGGGATTCCCTTGGAGGGCGGGACGAAGCAGTTCTATTTTGGAATGGTCGGAAGCAGTTCGACGGATGCGCAAGAAGTCATTCCGTTTTTTCAGCCGGAGCGCGAAGAATTTTTGGAGTATGATCTCGCCAAATTGGTATATACGTTAGCCCATCCCAAGAAGCAAGTCGTGGGTTTAATGAGTGGTCTTCCGATGGAGGGGGCCCCTCCGAATCCTATGATGCCGCAGGCAGGGGGAGGCGATCCATGGTTGGTTTTGGATCACATTCGGCAGCTGGTTGAAGTGAAAACCATAGAACCTCATGCGACGGATATTCCTGAGGATGTGAGTGTGCTGATGATTGTTCACCCCAAGAATTTGCGGGATAAAACGCTCTATGCGATTGATCAGTATGTCTTGAATGGCGGTCGCGCCTTAGTGTTCGTAGACCCGCATTCCGAAGCGGATCGAGGGATGGCGACACCCAATAATCCTTTTGGCGGCACGGGCCCAAAAAATTCAGACTTAGGAAAGCTGTTCGAGGCCTGGGGTCTAGAACTCGTGAAAGGTAAAGTCGTTGGTGATCTTCCTTTGGCAAAGAAAGTGCAGATCCAGCAGCAGTCACGGATGCAGGTTGTTGATTATCCAGTATGGATTGGTTTAGAGCAAAAACATATGAGTGCCGATGATATTGTGACCGCGCAAATTCCAAATCTTAACCTGGCCTCAGCCGGGATTCTGAAGAAGAAAGAGGGAAGTGAAACGGAGTTGATCCCGCTCTTGCAATCTGATGAGGCGGCCATGCAAATTGAGGCTTCACGACTCGCGATGATGCCTGATGTTGCCGGTCTCTTAAACAGTTATACACCTGGTGGAGAGAAATTGATAATCGGGGCACGTCTACGAGGGAATGTGAAAACCGCATTCCCTGATGGGAAGCCGAAGTCTCAAAAAGAGGATTCCGAGACAGAGAAGGACAAGGGCGAGGCTCAATCTGAATCGGCCACCCCCAAAGAACATGTCGCAGCATCCAAAGTACCCATCAACGTGATTGTCATTGCAGACACGGATCTCCTTCAGGATCGATTTTGGGTGCAAGTCCAAAACTTTTTTGGACAACGTATTGGGATTCCGAACGCGGGCAATGGCAGTTTTGTGACCAATGCGATCGATAATCTGAGTGGAAGCAATGATTTGATTAGCGTCAGAAGCCGTTCGGGGTTCTCTCGACCGTTTACGCTGGTGAAAGCCATTCAACAGGAAGCTGAACAAAAGTTTCGGCAAAAAGAACAAGCCCTTCAAAATCGAATGAAGGCGACGGAACAGAAAATTCAGGATATGCAAAGTCAAAAACAAGAGGGCAATGCCTTAATACTCAGTCCTGAGCAACAGGAAGAAATTGCCAAATTTCGTCAGGAATTGGTGCAAGTGCGAAAAGAACTTCGCGGTGTGCAGCATGAATTGGTGAAGAATATTGATGGATTAGAAGGGTGGGTGAAGTTTCTCAATATTGGGTTTGTCCCACTGCTTATTGGTATGGCAGGTGTGTGGATCAGTGGCAATCGAATGCGTCGGCGAAAATCTGGAAAATGAATGAACGAATCCGACTCAGAAACATCTGATTTGACGAAGGGTGTCGTATGAAACCGAAAACATTGTTGATGCTGGCAGGCATCACCCTTGTGGTCAGTATTGGAGCCGCGTTCTTTGGTCAGGAACGGGAACATCAGCCTGATCAAAGCGGCGAATTGTTTTTTCCTGATTTGATGAACCGCATTAATCATATTCATAAAATGACGATCGAAACGAACAATGAAACAGTGACACTTATTCGGGAAGCCGATACCTGGAGCGTGAAGGAAAGCGGAGGATATACCGCAGCCTTTGAGAAGATCAAACCCGTCCTAATCGGGATGGCCGAACTCCGTGTCCGTGAGCCTAAAACCAAGAACCCTGAACTCTACGAAAAACTCGGTCTCCAAGATAAAGATGCTGAGGGATCTTCCTCGACTTTAATTACCCTGAAGACCAAAGATGCCAGTACGGCAGCCACATTGCTTTTGGGAGATCAACGTCCAGCTAAAGGAGCTCCAAGTTTAACGGAAATGTACGTACGAAAGCCGGAAGATCCGCAAACGTGGCTGGTTGTTGGAAATCTTCCTATCGAAAAGGTTCCGGGACAGTGGCTAGACAAAGAGCTGTTGAAGATTGCCAGTAAGCGCGTTCAGCGGGTGCGTGTCACGCATGCCGATGGAGAGATGCTCACGGTCTATAAAGATACACCTGATGCGCTTGATTTTAAGATACAAGATCTTCCCAAGGGAGTGAAGGTCGGTTCACAATTTAATGTGAATAATGTTGTGACATCCTTGGCGCAATTGCAGATGGATGATGTGAAAAAAGCAGACAAATTTCAGGTTGAGACGCAGCCCGGAATCAAGGCTGTTCTTGAAACGTTTGATGGGCTGCGATTAACGGTTGAGACAATGCAAAAAGATGAAGTCATCTACGGCAAGATTGTTACGGCCTTTGATTCAGCTCTTATTTATGAGGAGCCAGTCACGGAATCATCTGAGGAAAAGGAAGCTGCGAAGGAAAATTCCGGGATCGAGGACGCGACCGAATTGAAAAAAGATGCCAACAGTGACTCGAACGCTGATGGCGAGAAAGGGCCCAAACCATCAAAAGCCAAAGAATCGGTTCTGAAATCCGAAGAGGATGTTCAGAAAGAAGTCGTGGGGTTTAATGAGAAGTTAAACGAGTGGGTTTTTGAGTTGCCCAAGTTTCGCGTTGATAACTTTTCCAAGAAGAAGCAAGACCTGATTGCGAAGGACTAAGACAATAAACACTGCACCCGTCTCACTTAGTGAGTATGGGGTTTTGATTTCCCTAACGTTTCCTGCAACTCTTGATAGACTTGCATGAGCCGTTGATCCTCAAGCCGGTAGGCCAATGACAAGAGGATGAGCCCAAAGATTAACACCAAGATTCCCAGCGCCACAATCCCGAGTCCCAACATCATCCCACTCCCCGTCCCAAACCCGCCATCTAAGGCAAACATCGCGACAAAGGTCAGGGTGCCAATCACGACGATCCCCATCCACAGCGTTGTGATCACGGCAGAGGACCATGGCGTACGTTTGACCAGTTCAAGGAGCAGGTCTTTCCCATCTACTTGAACTTCAATGGTGCCTTTCAAGGGCCAAGCGGTCCGGAATCTCATGGAAAACAGATGGTAATAGGGCCGAATAATAATAAGATTCTGGTCCCGCAAATATCGAGCGAGTCCATGAGGCAGTTCAAGAAGGCCCTGCTTTGTGAAATGTTTGTGGAGGTTCGAGGATCCTGACAGAGTGAGAGGATCTCGTCGTCGTGCGAGACGACACCCGTAG
>BQIX01000068.1 GCA_021604145.1 Nitrospirales bacterium | reverse complement strand
GCCCGTTCAGGAGTCATGAGATGTTCAAATAACTGCCGTCGTGGATTGCCTTGAGCCACGGGCCACACAACGGGAATTAACACATGGAGTTTGTCCCACTCTTGCGGACCTAACTCTTTTTTCCATTGGCTCAGTGCGCTTACCCCAGCTTGTATTTGCAATTCCATAGCGGCTTTCATGGCCTCGGCGATGTACGGAATTATTTTATGAGCAAACGCACTATAAGACTTTTCATCACCAGAACCGTTTGCGATACAGTCTTGTAAATACTGATTCACCATATCTAGCATTGTTATGGCTCTGCCGGATGTTGCTTGACTTACATCACTTTTTTTAAGAATGTCTTTAATCTTTTCAACATGTTTTTGATATTCAATCAGAGGTTCTTCCCATCCTTCGGGTCGACTGGCCACATTGTCAAAGTAGGGGGAGATCAAAATAAAGACGCCCATTGGTATGTGGGATAGAATTTTTTCCATCTCATACATGACTGAAGTCGGCGTGATCGTTTCGACAGGACGGTCTCTTCGGTACAGGTAATAGCTGCCGCCGACCCCTTCTTTTCCTGGTTCATAGTCGCTCGCAATGATCACGGGATAAATATTCTGTCCAACGTTTCGGATGAAATTTTGATAATTGTTTTTCCTGAACCAATCCATGTCGCGCATGGCTTGGTATGTTTGTTCTCTGAAATGAGCGGCATCCGTCTCAGTATCTGTGGGTTCGGCTCCTTCTCTATTGACCGTGGGCCTGACACCTTTATAGTCAATATAATCCACCTTCTTATCTCCAGCGTATGAAACACTTTGAAGCAAGAATTGTTTATACTCTTCGTCTTTTTCAAGTTCTAGGAGGGCTTTAAAATACTCTTTGTCACCCTCTGGGTAAACTTCTTTCGATTCAGAAAAGGACGGCATGGGCAACAATAAGGTTTGAATCAACATGCCTGTCCCCACGATCAACGTCAATAAAAATTTCTTGAGCCTCATGAAATGAGGTTGTTGAAAAAATAGATATGATGAATAATCGACGAGTATCGGTTTGCATTTCGTTTGAATCTTTTGCAACATACATGAGCTCCCTAGTCATAAAGAGTGGATGGAACTTTCAACGTGTTTTTCACACCTATTGGTGGCACTTCCAGAAAGGCAATTGACCGTTTCCTGATCTTCTCTTTCTAGATACCGTTGTATCGGCAAGTACATGAACGATGCAGTTCAGATAGTGGGGCGTCGTCCGGTTAATGCCTCCATGTCAGTGGAAAAACGGATAAACCATTCTGGAAGAAAACCTCCAATTCCGAATGCCGTGAGTATGAGGCACTATAGTATTCTTTAATCGGCTGGAACAGCTAGGACGGGACAATGTGCTTTACGAACGATCTGCTCGGTTGTACTTCCACGAAGTGCATCCAAAAATCCTTGATGGCCTTGCGTGGGCATGACAATAAGGTCAGCCTCTAATTCTTGCTCGACGTGTAAGATTTCTTCAACCACGTCGCCAGATCGAACGATGTAATTCCAGGTGCCGTTGGTTCGTTGAGATGAATCGCACTCGGGCATCTCTTGCTCGTCGCCGATATACAGCACGGTGACGGAAGTATTGACACAGCCCAAGGCATTCATCAGG
Organism: Nitrospirales bacterium; assembly: GCA_021604145.1. GTDB lineage: Bacteria > Nitrospirota > Nitrospiria > Nitrospirales > UBA8639 > JAGQKC01. The sequence continues at coordinate 11,138 of BQIX01000068.1, read as the reverse complement.
GTTGTAATGGCCTGTAACGCCACTGGTGGCTGTGGATCATGGTCGATGGGAATAAGAATGTTCTGTAGTGTGAGCGTGCCGTTCTCTGGTGACACAAAGCCATCCGTGGAGAAAGGAACAAAGAGGGTCATGATTTTCGATTTTCGTGCGACGGGTTCAGAAATGGAATGAAAAAATGGTCGTCCTCCAAGTTGATGCGTGGCGAGGACAAGGAGGTCTGCAGGGTGACGATCGAGATGTTCGAGGATTGAGGCGGAAGGATCTGTTCCTCTGTAGAGGATTTTTTCAACATCAATTTTCGAATGCGGTCGATGATCTATCGATTGTTCGTGAGAGGGAAGATCCCATTTGGCCAGCGTCGCTCTCACCGATGGAAACTCTTGCCAATTCAGTTCGTCCAAACCCTCATTGACATGGAAAAGTGTGAGTTGCGCACTAGCGCCCCATGCGAGCTTGAGCGCATGGGCAAAGGCAGTGTCTGGCTCTGACGAAAAGTCTGTCGGGTGAAAAATGTTCTTCATGTCTGATAATTAATGCTACTGTATCAAATTGATTTCTCCTTCGCCAGTTTTGTCTACCCATGTGGCTCCTTCCTTCCAGACTCGAGTCTGTTGTGCTCACTGTGCGAGTGTTCGAATATACTGAATGAGTTGCCAGATTTGGTTGTCCGGCATGCCCGCAAACGCCATCATTCCTGTTCCTGAAGATCCATTTTTGATAATCCAGAACATCTGTCCATCAGAAATGTCTTTCATGGTCTCGCCACACGTAAAGTTGCGCGGATGTGGGTTCAACGCAGCACCCATCGGCCCCTTCCCATCTCCTTTTTCGCCGTGACATTGTATGCATGCCAAGGGCTGCGCGGTTTCGTGGTACAGTTTCTCTCCAGCCTTGATGTTCTCTTGCGAAGTCGGTAATGGGTTGGGCATATGTCGAAATTTTCCTGGCGCTTGCTTCGTGTTGCGCGGCTGGGGACATACACCTGATGATGTGCCTGAGGGTGAAGCCGTGCTCGCGCTTTCTGGTTCTCCTTTAAACGTCGCTTTTAAATAGGCAATCACATCGGCGACACCTTGTTTCCCCCCAATTGTGAGTCCCCAATATGGCATCAAGGGTGACTTTCCGACACCTTTTCCTCCGTAATAAATCACGTTATAGAGATAATCGAGAGGAATTTTCTCAAACGGGATATTGGCATGGACTGCAGGTTTGGGTTCTAATCCTGACGCTGCTGGCCCATCGCCTTTCCCTTCCGCTCCGTGGCATTGCGCACAATATTCTTTGTAAATGCGAGCGCCATTTTCGACATTCGGATGATCGAATTCTACACTCTTCCAGGGTTCGTAATAGGGGAAGTCTTCAACCCCTCGAGTTGCAATAAACCCTGTGACATACCGAAGTCCGAGTTCACTGACATCCCCCACAAATTCCCCGCTGTGTGGCACGAAATCTGGGGGATTGGAGTTGAAACGGTAGATCCAATCAGCTTTGAGTCTTCTTCCTGAATCAAAGAACGAAGCGCTTTGAGGGCCTCCGACCTTTTTCCCATCAACCATGATTTGATGACAGCCAATACAGGAATGTTGTGTGAAAATTTCTTCGCCAAACTTGGCTTCCTGTTGACTAAACGTGCTCATATCGATCGCATTGTGCTTCACTCGCGAGTCTTGCAAGTTCTTCTCGAAGTAATCCGCGATGGCCTCGGCCTCCTTTTGAGATACGGTGATGTGAGTCTCTGGCTCTTGAGATAGATCCCATCGATAGCTTTTTTGATAGAGCATAGGGACCTTTCCTGTGAGCCAATCTAGTAGCCATGGACGCTGGAATTTACTACCGCCCCACATGAGATCTGGGGCTTTTATATTGAACCGACTGTCACTCTCACCATGAAACTTATGGCAGGTAGAACAGAGATTTTCGACGAGTTTCTTGCCTTCTTGCTCTCCACTCGCTCTGCTTACGCCTGGCACGAAAAAAAGTACAACGACACCCGCAATGACCGCATAAACAAATAATGATGACGTGCTGAATGTTCGGCCTAATTGATTCATTGTCAAAACCTCCACAAAAGAAAAATTGCAAGAGCTTTTTGGGTTTTCATTGGGGAAATATTCCACAGCATGAGCATTTATATTGTCGTTTTTTGTCCCAGAATGAATACTCGTATTCATTTGCATAGAGTGATACGCAAATTCGACACCAGAATTATATGCAAGGAACATTGATGGTAATTGCTAGCAATTACAGAATATTTTGAACGTATGGGAAAAAATGTTTTGGGTACGAGAAGTCATACGTTAACTGTGAAGCGATAAATCTTTACTTAACGTGTTAACGCGAATAGAAACGAGGAGTGAATACTTAGGAATTAGGGGTTTTCTTATTTTCGGAAAGTAGGGGATAACTCAATATTCCACCAGTGAGGTTATAGACCTGCTCAAACCCATGTTGAAGCAAGATGCGTGCAGCGAGGTATCCCCTGAGCCCCACGCGACAATAGACCACGGTTTCTTTTTGAGGGTCGAGCTCGTGAAGGTGTTCTCTAAGACTATCGATTGGTATAAGATGGGCTTGTGGGAGATGTTGTTCAGCAAATTCGCTTGGGTTTCGCACATCGAGGAGTTGTAGGTTAGGATTATTCGTGAGTCTGTGCTGTAATTCTTCATTCGTGATGGTCTGTACTTCCCCCCGCAATGTATTGGCTGCAACAAATCCTGCCATGATGACTGGTCCTTTGGCGGAATTGAATTGCGGAGCGTAGGCTAAGTCCAATTGTTCCAAGTCTTCGACGGTGAGTCCGGCCGTGAGTGCTGTTGCGATCACATCAATTCGTTTGTCTACACCTTGTTCTCCAATAATTTGAGCACCAAGCAACTTACCAGTCTTCTGTTCAACCGTCAGTTTCACATGGAGTTGTTCTGCCCCAGGATAATAGCCGGTGTGGTCAAGAGGATGGGTGACAGATACGAAATAGTCAAAGCCGTGGGCCCTCGCATCATTTTCAGATAAGCCGGTTTTGGCGGCAATGATCCCCATGGTCTCTACAATGGCCGTACCCAAGGCACCTGGGAAATGCAGATCGCCACCCGCAGCATTCGCTCCTGCCACTCGGCCTTGTTTATTCGCTGGCCCAGCCAGTGGTATCCGTGTTGGCTTCCCGGTCACCAAATGCCGAACCTCTACGGCATCACCGGCAGCATAGATATCTGGATCTGACGTTTGTTGGTGGTCGTTTACAACGATTCCACCAGCATCTCCAATTTGTAGCTCAGCTTCACGGGCGAGTTTGAGTTCCGGTCGTACGCCAATCGAGAGAATGGCCAGGTCCATGGGTAGCCGCTGACCACTTTGTAGCTCCGTTTCATAGGCGAGGTCATCCTGCTCGTGGAATGCTCGAATTCCGTCGCCTTCGATGAGATGAATGCCTTTTTCTCGAAGATGCGCCGATACGAGAACAGCCATATCCTGATCAAATGGAAGGAGGATTTGATTGGCCATTTCCACGACTGTGACGTCTAACTTGAGATTCATGAGAGCTTCTGCGGTTTCAAGCCCAATAAAACCTCCGCCAACGACTACGGCCTGCTTTGTCAGATGTTCGGTTATGAATGATTTGATTGCATCGGAGTCAGGAACAGTTTTCACGGTGAAAATATTTTTGGCATGAATACCTGATAGAGGTGGAACGATCGCCCCGGCACCGGGAGCCAGAATGAGTTTGTCATATGGTTCAGAGAAAACTGCGCCGGTGTTCAAGTTCTTGACCTTGACGTGTTTTTGGGAGCGATTGATTCGTAACACTTCATGGCCGACCTTCACCTCAACTCGAAACCGGTTCCAAAAACTCTCCGGTGTTTGAAGTAGGAGTTCGTTCCGATCCGCGATGGTGTTGCCAACGTAGTACGGTAACCCACAATTGGCAAAAGATACAAATGGGCCACGTTCAAACATGATAATATCTGCGGCTTCATTTGTGCGACGTGCTTTAGCCGCCGCACTGGCGCCTCCGGCGACACCGCCAATAATGATAATTCTCATTTCCAAGTCTTTCAATGAGATACAGTTGTCTGATGTAGAGGGAGATATATATGAAAGGTTGTCCCCACGTTCTCTGTACTTTCAACTTGTATTGTCCCGTGGTGCGCGTCGATGGCATCTTTCACGATTTTTGTTCCAAGTCCAGTTCCGCCAGATTTTGTGCTTATGGCGTTTGGAGTGAATAACCGTTCTCGCACTTCTGGTGGCATCCCCCTTCCAGTATCTGCAACTTTCAATTCGAGCGCATGAATTTTGTTATTGACATCCCCTGAAACAGTGATCGACCCTCCTTGAGGAACTTCGGGAATCGCATTACTCACGAGGTTGTACAAGGCTGTGAACAAACGTTTCTCATCCGCTTCAAGAAGAGGCAGCTTGTCCAAACCTTTGACGTGTAACGTCACGCCTTTTTCCTTGGCTGAAACTTGAAGTGATTTTCTCACACCTTCCACAATTTTAGAGATCTGACAGGAAACAAAATAAGGCTGACTCGTAATCCCTTTAACCGCATCAGCGATTTCTCTTACCTGACTTTGAATACGCCGGGCGTTGTGCTCGATCATGTGTGTTAATTCTGCACAGGTCGCCTCGCTCTTGCGTCCAGTTTCAGCATCGACTTTAGCAAGTAGGGGAAACACGTCTTTCAATTCATCTTGCAACAGACTTGTTCCTGTGAGCACCGGCATCAGCATGTTTTTGATATCATGTCCGACGTTTCCCAACACTCTTGTGACTTCGGCCATTTTGGCCGCCTCTAATAATTCTGCGGCCTGTCGTTTGCGTTCGGTAATGTCCTGAAACGTGACCACCGCGCCGATTAAATGTCCTTGTGCATTTCGCATTGGTGTGCTGCAATATTGCGCAGAAAAACTTGATCGATCTTTCCGCCAAAACAGTTCATCCTCTCCCACATGAACTAGGCCATCTTTGTATGCTCCGTAAATCGGGCATTCTTCTTGTGGAAAAGGAGTGCCGTTTTCCTTCGTGTGATGCCATAACGTGTGGCTCGGTTGCCCCAACAGTTCATCAATCGTATAGCCCAGCATATTTGCGGCCGCAGGATTGACAAAGGTATGACGGCCTTCAAGATCGAGACCAAAGATCCCTTCCCCAGCAGAGTGAAGTATATAGTCATTCTGACGTCGGAGAGAGGCAATGGTCTCTTCAGCTTCACGACGCTTGGAAATATCACGGAACGTGACGACGGCTCCAACCAGTTTGTCGTCTGCATCGACGATAGGCGTACTTGAGTACTCAGCCGGAAATGATGTGCCGTCTTTTCTCCAAAAGATCTCGCTATCTCCCTGGTGAACGCGTCCGTCTTTATACGCCCCATAAATTGGACATTCTTTATCAGGATAGTGCTCGCCATTCGTTTTTGTATGATGCCAAAGAGGGTGGCTGGGTTGGCCTAGCAGTTCTTCAATCTCAAAGCCTAACATCTGAGCGGCGGCAGGATTCACGAATGTATGTCGTCCTTCCAAGTCAAGACCTAAAATTCCCTCTCCAGCTGCAGTCAAAATTAATTCATTACTCAGTTCTTGTGTGTTGAACTCCATCTCGCCTCCTCATTGCCTCTATCCTTCATGCATATAAACACGCATATAAAGCTGCCATGTATCATTCAACTGTTCATTGTGCTCTTGATAAAAGTCAGCAGTCGTCCCTCGCTGAACATGGTGCTGTTCAGCGAGGGATCCGACCGTCTTTCTTACCGACTAATTGGTAAAGGAACTTAGTTCTCGTTGATTCATAGCCTTTTCAACCGAGGCCACTAATTTCTCTTTGTCGACTGGTTTCGTTAAATAGTCGACGAGCCCTTGCTTCATCAATTCTGTTGCGTTGTCCAGGTTGGGATACCCTGTCATCACAATTATAGGCACGTGCGGCCATTCTTTTTGAAAAAAATGTATGGCTTCCAATCCATTGACTTTGGGCATATTGATATCGGTCACAATGACATCAAGCATGATTGGGTTGTCTCCCTCCTTAATCTGCTGAATGGCTTGCTCACCATTTTCTGCCTCAATCACTTGATTCCCGGCTTTTTCCAAACTCATTCTTGCGACCTTCCGCACATCCGCTTCGTCATCGACCACCATGACTCGTCCCATAATCGATCCTCCTCAGAATGTTTAGAGTGTTTAAATTGAACTAAAAAACTTTTTACGCTATTCATGTTATTGAGCAATTACAATGCCATGAAAACGAAATTGAAACACTCCTTAATATTTCGATATTTCCACGCATATTTCCTTCTTTTGTGTGAATGCCAAGTATCACTAAGCCTTCGATGTTAAGGTAAAGCGTTCACGGTTAACTTAACTCATTAACGTACAAACAAAGAGATGAATCGTATTGATGTGTGGAGAGCAGATGCCTCGGATAGCGATGGACTGTTGAGACGGTGTCTCGATGGCCTTTATGTTTTGGTATCTCCACCTACAAAGAGATATGGCGAGGTTGATTGAGAAGTACACGAATTTCGTTTGTGATGTCGATGTCGATTGGGCTTCAGGTGATGCATCGTCCGCAAACCACACAACTATAGCGAATCCAAGTAAGTTCCAAACAGAAAAATACCACGAACTCCGCGCGGTACCACGTTTCAAAGAGCGGAAGTTATTTGAAACGGCTATAGACATCCCGAATTGATCGATCCATGCCTTAAGCTTGTGCGTCAACCACATGCGATAGCGGTCCTTAATCGCAGGACGAAAGTTTTTTCTGTGAATGTATCTATGATCGGGAGTAAAACATGAATCTCAAACTTGCGTATGCTCACTTGTCTGCAGAGTCAGATCGGGTTGTTCCTCAACGATATGACAAAGGAAGTGGGGTAAAGCACGGTGCTATTCGTACAAGCCAAACCCCGGTTCGCAACTTCATCCCATCGAGAATGATCATGAGCTTCATAGAGGGTCTCAGGAAGGTGCGTGGATTCGATTTTTAGAGTTTGACTGGCCACGCAAAATGTTTAACAGTATGCAGCCACTCACGTTCCTCTTGCGGGACGTGTTCCGTAATGAGGTCTCTTACCTGTTCATTCAACGTTAGATGGTCATCGGTTGGTAAGTAATCGCTATCGAGATACAAAGACGCCAATTCCACCTCTTCGGGAAGTGGCGCGAACTGAAATGCTGGGCTCGCCTAAGGTATGGGCGTAACGCAAACGAGATTCCTAACTCTCGCTGCATGCGAAAAATAGGCTGAATGACTGATTTTCCAACCGAGAGAATAGTGCTTCTAGCCCTGGAGCCAGTGTTGTTTGTTGACGTGATAGCTTGCTTGTGGAACTCAAGGTATTCTAGGAGTGAGCCTCTTGTATATTTACTGGGTAAGCGGGTTCAGTATCGTATTTGGATTCTGAGCTTTTGACAGTCAGGACTGGAACTGGAGATTGACGAAGTACTGCAGCGGCAACATTCCCCATAACTAAACGTCGTAACCCTTGACGCCCATGTGTTCCCATGACAATAAGATCAGCTCCTGACTCGGAACGCGCCTCGATAATTGCCTCGGAGACTGGGTTGTTCTTAATCATAAAATTGGCTGTGAGCCCTTGTTTGGTGAACGCGCTTGTGAGTTCACCTAATCTTGCTTTCACTTTGTTTTGGTGCTGACGATCTTCCATCGGATGGCTCAAGGTGAAATCTAAGCTATAAGAAGTTGGCTCTAATACATGGAGTAAGGTGACTGAGACATCAAAGGACTTTTCGAAATTGAAGGCATATTCATATGCATCAAGGGAGCAATCCGAGAAGTCAATGGGAAGGAGGATGTGGCGAGGAGCAGAGTAAGGCGTACCTGTTTGCGGTTGGCCGGTTGAAGTGGTCTTCTCATGCTCCATATTACGAATACTCAGTACCGGGCACGGAGCCTTACAGATCACGCGCTCAGCCACACTCCTCATCATGACACGATCAAATCCTGTCCATCCATGCGTACCCATAATGATGAGGTCGACTTGGGATGATAAGGCAAATCCAGTTATTTCGTCCGTGGGTATTCCTATAAGGAGATGAGACTGGACTTCAGATACTCTTTCCTTTGCTTGAATAACGAGAGTCTCTAATTTAGATTGTGCATTCTTCTCTTGTGCTTTGATGTAATTATTGGCAGAAAAGGAAGTAAGGTACACAGGAGGAAGGATGCCGATTACATGGACGATGTCCAATTTCGCATCCAATGTGTTTGCCCACGTCAGAGCTATGTTAAAAATTCGTGCGGACGAAGGTGAAAAGTCAGTTGCAAAGAGTATGCGGCGAATGAGTGTTTTCATGAGAGTTATGTATGAAATCCTTTTGCACGAAAATCTGTATCCCTTAAACCGTCCCTGCACGTAACAGAAGAATTTCTCCTTTCATATCGGGATGAATGGAACATTGGAATTGATATCGTCCTGATTCACGAATCACGAAGTGAAATGTCGCTTCATGACCTGGCTCAATAAACGCTCCACCAACGTCATTTCCGTAAGCGATGACTCCACTACTTTCCACTCGGGTGTTGGAATTGTAAAAGATTGAAGATCCGAAGTCATGGCGAACCTCGTCTTCATTCACGACGCGAATGACTGTTTGAGCATTGAGTTGAAGCGGCAGTTGAGTTGAGCGAAATTCAAAATCTTTAATCTGCACATCGACAAATTGTTCAGGTTGGGAGTGTCCCTGTGAAAGCCCCAATCCCCATAGGCCAATGATGGCAAGCAATCCGATAAGCATTCTGCTAGTGAGGTTCTTGAGTTTCATAGTCTTGTTTCTCCTCTTTCTCAGGCCAATGTGTTAATAGATGAACGCAATAAGTTTGCCTCATCTGTATCCTGAGGAGGTTCAGGACTGTTAGGAAACGTTGCCAGGTATCGGAGAATTTTCCATATTTCCTGATCGGTCAGTAATCTCTGGAATTCCAGCATGCCTGTTCCTGGGCTTCCATTCTTAATGGTCCAAAACAGTTCTCCCTCATTGCGATGTTGCCAAACGTCGTGCGTTCGAAAGTTTCTCGGTGGAGTGTGGGTAGTTTCTTTGCTCCAATACCTTTGCCGTCACCATACGTTCCATGGCATCGAACGCACATTTCCTTGCCCTCATACAGGGCTTTGCCTTCTTTCATGACTTCTCCTGATCGGGGTAGAGGGTTAACCAGCGCGCGAGCTTCAAGAAGATGGTTTGCCGGAACCTTGGAATGCATAAAAGTAGAGTTTCCTGAACAGCTCATTAATGAACAGGCAAGCCATCCCTCCCGATAGCACTGGTGTTAACATCATGAATCCCACGCCAAAACCAGATAAAATGATTTTGTGGGTTGAAGCATTGAAGGTTCCCTTCTCCAGCGTGTCAATCCCCCCAAACTTCTCCTTCTGTATGTTAATTCACTTTCACGTCGATACTTTTCGGTTTGGCTTTCTGTGTTTTTGGAAGATGAACCTTTAGGATTCCCTCTTTAAACTCTGCTGATACTTGTTCTGAGTCAGTGTCCTCGGGAACGGTGAATGTACGTGAGAAACTTCTATATGCTCGTTCAATTCGATGGACTTTTTTGTTTTTTTCTTCTTTTTCGTAATTTCGTTCTCCCGTGATGCTCAAGACATCATTTTGAAGAGAAACTTTTACTTTATCGTTTTTTACCTCTGGGAGTTCAGCCTTAATTAAATACTCATTTTCATCTTCAGAGATATCAACAAGAGGAGCCCACTGAGGGACGCTCAATGCTTCTTGATTGTCACTGTTCTTTTTGATAGGTGCACGTCCGAACAAATAGGAAAGTCTATTTTGTAGGTCGTCTAATTCCTGGTATGGGTCCCATCGGGTAAGTGTGTTCATAGTCATTCTCCTTTATGAAAATAAATAAAATATGTGCAAAAGATCGTTATACTCTCTTAGATGATTGATGCAGCAAGCTATATGCCATCATTGAGGCGAAGGAACTTCGTTAAAATGTTGCGCATATGTAATGATTTTTCCCTTACGCGTCTTCTCACATAGACAATGCTGTGGAAAGGTGCCTCACTCATTTTCTAGCGTAATGGCGCAGAACACCACAAAGATCATGGATTAGGTGGCGAATAAGTAAACAAGAAAATCCTGAATGTCGTTCCAAGGCGATTGGTGGATTAACACTCTGGAGCAGCGACAGGAATGTTGGGATGTGTTGCTCGAATAGTTACGAGCAATGAAAAAGGGTGATGCTTTTTGCCGTTGACGATAATGACTGTTGCACGTACGTAGGTGAATACCTTATTTCGTACAAGACGAGCGGAAAGGAACCATAATTTAATAGACGACGCTCTTCGCCAGATTACCTGAGATGCCAACTGACATTGCAGAGCGAACCGCATCATGCCATGAGAGGTTTTGACACTTAGCCTTGATGTCGGCTCAGGTATTTATGCTGGCCTGTACTGCGTTTCACGCACAATAAAAACAGGGCAGTCAGCTTGATGAAGTACGGAATGCGACACGCTTCCAAGCAGAAAACGAGAAATGCCTCGTCGGCCATGAGATCCCATCATAATCATGTCGGCCTTGTTGGCACGTTGTTGTTCGATGATGGCGTACGAAGGATCTCCTAATCCAACATAGGTTGTGGCTGGATACCCCATGATTCCAAGCTTCACCGTGAGAGAGTCGAGCAGTTCTTGTCCATGTAGAATCGCTTGTTCTTCTAGCTGCTTATTATTCCCGAAGGTTATAGGCCAAGGCGTTTGCGGTTGCGGCCATACCAGCATGAGTTGAATCTCCACACGCTCGCGAAAGGGTTTTGTGGCCAAAAACTTGAATGCGACTTGTGCGTCTTCCTTTCCCTCAATAGGCAAAAGAATTTTCCGTAAAGAGGGCATAGAACTTTTGAGAATGAACGTCGAACAAGACGCATGGAGTACCGTACGGTGAGAGACACTTCCTAAGATGAATTCCTTCACTGTTCCGAGACCTCTGGCCCCTAAGAGTATCACATCAGGTAGAGCCGACTGTGCGGTTTCTAAGATGACATGAGCCGGGGATCCTATTTGATGAATTTGTTGTGCTGGCCCAAAGTCCTGAGGTAACTCCTGAACCGTTTTGGAAAGCAGGGCATTTCCTTCTTCACGTAATTTCTTTTCA
>BQIX01000067.1 GCA_021604145.1 Nitrospirales bacterium | reverse complement strand
GTAATCTTTGTCCCGCGCTTTTTCGTCTTTCCCCTAACGGCCAGTGGCTCAGAGGGGATTCCGCGAAGATACCGTTGCTCAAAGACCTGTTCGTTTTGCCAAATTTCCAATTCCAACCATTCCGATAAGGCATTCACGACTGAAATACCCACGCCATGAAGTCCGCCTGAGACCGTATACGCCCCTTGTTCGAATTTTCCGCCAGCGTGAAGAACGGTGAGTGCCACTTCTGCTGCTGATTTTTTTTGCGTGGAATGCATGCCCGTGGGAATACCGCGTCCGTTATCTGACACCACGACGCTGCCATCAAGCTGAATCGTCACGTTGATTTCTTTACCAAACCCGGCCATATGCTCGTCGACACAATTGTCGACCACCTCGTACACAAGGTGATGCAAGCCATCAGGGCCTGTGCTCCCAATGTACATGGCCGGACGTTTCTGTACGGCCTCTAGACCTTCAAGGACACGGATTTGATCGGCGTCATATCGTTCGTGTGACGACGTCATGTCGCTTGCCTGTCCGGGACCTGGTTCCGGTATTTCCGAAGATTCCATAGGTTGTTATTTAAACAGTGAAGTTGATGAATGGTATTCCCGACTGTTCAAAGACCGCTAGACTTTAACCGGCATCACCACGGCTTTGAATTTGGGATTTCCGAACTCCTGAATTAAGCATGGGCTTAGTGGTGTTTCCATCTGCAAGGTAAGGGATTCCCCCTCTATCGCTCCCAGCACATCGAGAAGGTACCGCGCATTAAATCCTGTGGAAAAATCTTCTCCCTGATGTTCGGCAGATATTTCTTCGTTGGCTTCACCAAGGTCTGGATTACTCGATGATAAATGAATACGGTCTTGTGTAAAGGAAAGTTTAATGGCGTATGACTTATCTTTCGAGAGGAGAGAGACCCGTCGAATCGCCCCCTCAAATTCGTCTTTGGATATTTTTATTTTTTGTGGACTTTCCTTCGGCATTACTTGTTGATAGTTCGGATAGGCGCCTTCCATCACACGTGACGTCAGGACAAGCCCACTTTTTCGAAAAATCACCATATTTTTTGTAAATCCAATGAGCGGTTCGTTGTCATCTTCTTCCAGAAGACGACGAATCTCTATCGCGGCTTTCTTGGGAATAATGACTTTCGTTTCTGGAGCAGGCAACTGGGCCTGATCGATAACCACTTCTTCCTCCGCCATCGCAAGCCGGTGTCCATCGGTTCCAACCAAACGAAGAGTCGCAGTTTTGGCATTCCCGCTCATGATCGAAACCAACACGCCATTGAGGACATACCGAGTATCATTATCGCCCACAGCAAAGATGGTTCGACGGATTAACTCTAACAGCCCTGCTGCCGGAAGAGGGATCAACCCATCTCGTTCAATAGCCGGGAGACTGGGATAATCTTGACTCGGGAGTCCCACCACACGAAATTCACTCCGCCCAGCTTTAATCGTGACCCAACTATTGTCGGCGACATGTAATTGAATTTCCTGTTCCCGTATTTCTTTGAGAATCTCAAAAAGCTTCCGGGCTGAAAAGGTCACAGACCCGGGCTCATCAACTGTGGCTTTATATAACCCGCGCATTGCCAGTTCGAGATCTGTCGCGAGAATATCAAGACCTTCAGACTTCGCTTCTAAGAGAATATTTGCGAGAATGGGCATGGTGTTTCTCTTCTCAACGACACCCTGCACGCGCTGAAGGGCTGTGAGGAGATCTTGGCGCTGTATTCTGACCTTCATGTCATGACACTCCCTGGCTATCCTTTACCAATTTCTTCTTTGAGACTGGCGATGGTCGTTCGCAAAACCGAATCGGATTCTTGTGATTTTTGTATCTGTTTGCATGCATGAATAATGGTCGTGTGGTCTTTTCCTCCAAAATCACGACCAATTTCTGGAAAAGAGGCATCGGTAAGTTCTCGACTCAAGTACATCGCCACCTGTCGAGGATGAACAAGAGTTTTCGTACGACGCTTGGATTTCAAGTCTGAAACTTTGACATGAAAACGGGTGGCCACAATCTCTTGAATGTCTTCGACTGTAATCACATTACGTTTCCCACCAAGGAGATCCCGCAGAACATTTTTCGCCATGTCTACGGTGATCGCTTGGCCTGTGAGAGAGGCATAGGCTCCAAGTCGAATTAGTGCGCCTTCTATTTCCCGAATATTACTTTTGAGATTGGCCGCGAGTAATTGAATGACCTCTTCGGAGATGCCGACCCCTTCTTCTTCTGATTTTTTTCGCAAGATGGCAATACGAGTTTCCACATCTGGCTGTTGGAGATCAGCAATCAAACCCCATTCGAAACGGGAACGAAGACGCTCTTCCATCGAGGGCATCTCCTTGGGAAAGCGGTCACTTGATAAGACAATCTGTTTCCTGGCTTCATACAGAGAATTGAAGGTATGGAAGAATTCCTCTTGTGTTCGCTCTTTGCCCGCGAGAAATTGTATGTCATCAATGAGCAGCATATCGACATTTCGATAACGCCGGCGTAACTCTATCATTTTGTCATAGCGAATTGAATTAATGACTTCATTGGTAAACTGTTCCGTGGTGACATAGGCAATCCTGAGTTCACCATTCCTCGCAACAAAATTTCCTATGGAATGCAGAAGATGCGTCTTACCAAGACCCACACCTCCGTAGATAAAGAGCGGGTTATACGCGAGGGCCGGTGATTCTGCCACAGCCCTACTCGCGGCATGGGCAAATTGATTACTAGCTCCTACAACAAAATTATCGAAGGTATATTTGGGATTCGGCAGAGGTATTTTTTTATTTCGATTGGGAGATGGCTGTTTATGGTCTCGAACCATTGATCCAGAAGAAGGAACTTGCAGATGGGAGTCCTCTTTGGAAGCCCTGACAATGAAATCGACTTCGACAGGATCTGAAAGAGCACCAATAACCTGAATAGCCTCTGCTAACACATCAAGATAGTTTCGACTCAGCCATTCTCCGAAAAACTTATTAGGGACTGAAACTCTGGCTTTTTGACCATCCATCCCTTCAAAGAGCAAAGGGTTAAACCAAGTTTCAAGTACCTCTCCCCCCACCCGTGAATGGAGATAGTCCAAAACTTGTCTCCAAGTATTTTTATGACTGTCTCCTAAAGAATCTAATTTATTCACAGACTTATAAACACCTGTTAATAATTTTACTCATTATGACGAATATGGAAAATCGAAACACCGCTTAACTTACTACTTGCCACCAGCTTTTTCTTCTTCAATTCCCAGGGCATCTACAGATATCATTCAGAAATCTAGTAAATACTCACAGGGATGATCTATATTCATCTTCTATAACTATTTGATTTATATATATAATATTAATTGTCCACATAATCACAGACCCTATTACGGTTCCTACTCCCACTACGATCTTTTATTCTTATAAAAAATAAATTAGAAAGAGAGATCGCTGAACTTGTGAATAATGTTTACATCACCACAATATTATCAGAACTGAAAATCAATCCAAGTAAATCGTGATATGCAAGAGTATTCAGTGCGATATTATTCGTTTGAACTTCGTTATCCTCTTGAATAATATACATATTTTCACCAGATAGGTTACGGTCTGGCAGTACATCTTGCGTAAAAACTAGAGAGGATTGCTGATTTTCCTGCTCAGACTGTTGCTGAATATAGGTTAAAAAGTCATCTTGTTCTTTCTGACCAGTTTTCGTGAGGATATAGAGTGTATGAGACATATAGAGCTTAACCTGTCCGAAATAATTGACGTATTAGAATATAAGAACTCGGTCTGCATTCGTGATGAGAGTCTGAATCTCGCTCGCTGATTTTCCTTCAATCGAAAAGTCTGGATCTAATTCAAATGACTGTTGGTTTTCTTCAGGGACAACGATCGGAAGTTGTAGTTCTTGGATAGAAGGCAGATATTTTTCGAGCGTATCCAAATCCTTGATCGAGGAACTTAATTCTTCTGCCACAAGCATGCGTGCTTGACCTAACATGATAATAGCCAATTGATTCGGGCCTGTTGATAATCCAAGCGCAATACGGAGTCCCTCCACTGGTTGGGGGGTGATTGTCGGATCTTTACGGATTACGACGATGAGTTTCAAAGACATGGATGCATTAACAAGCCATTAAACGCACAGCACAAAAATATTGATAATACACCCGAAAACGTGTTGTTCGGTTTTTGGGGAGGGAAAAAACGAAAATCAGTTGTTTCTTATTGAAAAATAAGAGAAAAATTAACATTTTTTAATAAAAAAAGTCAAGAAATTAGAAGATATTGCTGTTTTGATGAATCCATGAATTGAGCTTCGCTGGAACTAAGGAAATTGGGACTTCAATCTGGTTTTTTTTCTTCATATTCCGAATAGTAACCACATCTTTTTGAGCCTCGTCATCTCCGATGATGATCGTGGCGAGTGCCCCTAATTTATCAGCCGACCGCAAATGGGCCTTTAGTGAATTGGCACGAAAGTCCGCATCAGCGATGATTCCAGCTTGTCGAAGGCGCGTTAAAAGTTTAAGGCCTGCGGGTCGTCCTTGATCACCAAATCCAGCCACAACGACCATAGGGGGCGGTTGAGAAAGCACGGTATCTGGAACAAGGAGATTGACTCGTTCCAGTCCCACAGCAAACCCTACAGCCGCAGTTGGTGGGCCTCCGAGGTTTTTGACAAGCCCGTCATATCGGCCACCGGCTCCTATCGTATTTTGCGCGCCTAAGTGAGACGAAGTAATTTCAAATGTCGTCTGGGAATAATAATCTAAACCCCGGACGAGTCTATGGTGAATGGTATAGGGTATCGTGAGTAATGAAAGTCCGTTTCGTACATGGGTGAAGTGCTCGAGAGATGCTGGTGCGAGAGTCTCTAAAAGCTTAGGGGCTTCTTCAGTTAAGGAATTACATCGAGGGACTTTACAGTCCAGAATACGTAGAGGATTGGTGTGAAAACGTCGTTGACAGTTTTCACAAAAATTTTGAAGTTGAGGTTTGGCAAAAGCCTGAAGTTGTGAAATATACCGTTGGCGGTCTTCAGGTGTACCAATGGAGTTAATGTATAGAGTGAGTTCCGGTAACTGTAAATCTGTGAAATATTGCCAAAGTAACGATATGACTTCGACATCCATATACGGATCTTCGGTGCCGAACACTTCAACGCCAAATTGATGAAACTGTCTAAATCTTCCTGCTTGAGGCCGTTCATGACGGAACATCGGGCCAATGTAATATAGCTTTCTCATAGAAAACTGAGTTGAGAGATTATGCTCAAGGTAGGCTCGAACCACACCGGCAGTTCCTTCTGGACGTAGGGTCAAGGAAGTGCCATCACGGTCCTGAAAAGTATACATTTCTTTTTCAACCACATCAGTGGATTCGCCAATGCTTCTTGCATACAATTGAGTTTGTTCAAATGTCGGGATTCGAATTTCTGAAAACCCATAACACTGAGCAAGTTTGTGTGCGGCCTGTTCAACGATATTCCATTTAGGCATTTGATCTGGAACAATATCTTTGATGCCTTTAATACTTCGAATCTTCACAACCTGAGATCCTTGCGAGAGTTAGATTCATAAATAATTAAAAATACAGGTTATTTTTCATTGAATGACTATATCTTTACCCTTGAACCTAGTCAATTCACGGAATTTGACCACCATATTAATAGATATTGGGTCTTATCTCATGGGCGTTCAGGGGATGGACTAATTGACATCCATAATTCAATTCCCCATAATTTAGGGTTTGCACCTATGATTTACGAAGGAGAATATTACCGTGTCAATGACTTACAGACAGCCATCAAATCTTAAACGAAAACGAGACCACGGATTTCGAAAACGGATGAGCACAAAAAATGGGCGAAAAGTTCTTGCAAGAAGGAGAAAAAAAGGACGGACTCGTCTCACTGTCTCAGATGAGTGAACACGGCTCATCGGGATATTGTCTGTTCATCAAAAAAACGCAGGACTATAATCAGGTCAAACGTGTGGGGCAACGCGTGCAAGACCCATTGTTTAACCTCATGTTTTGTGAAAGTCGGCATCCTCAATCACGTGTGGGCATTGTAGTTGGACGGCGATTTGGGAAGGCTGTACTTCGAAATCGAGCAAAGCGTATTTTTCGGGAACTGGTGCGGGCCATACAGGACGATTTGGTAAAAGGGTATGATATTGTTATCTTCCCGAAGTCCCCTGTATTACAGAAAAAAATTCAGATTGTTCAGAAAAATTGGAAAGTAGCCCTTCACAGGATTGGGGTTCTTCGTCCCACTCCTCATCATTCGTATCCAGACTCGTTCTCTGGATAATTTCAGTCTATCAACAATGGGTTTCACCTTTCTTGAGACCACACTGTCGGTTTGAACCGTCTTGTTCTCATTACGGTTACGAAGCCATTCGTCGGTATGGACTCGTGAAAGGGTTAGGTTTGACAACCCTCAGACTGCTTAAATGTCAGCCATTCCATTCAGGCGGGACTGATCCAGTTCCCTAATCCAAATTTCGAAATTTCTGAACTCTTACTCGTTTTCATTATGAAACACTCGAGGCCTGCTCTGAATCGGGACCACCAAAAACTGTTTAGGAAGCGTTAACGTCAATGGAAAAACGAGTCGTTCTTTTTATCGTGTTGTGTTTGGGGATTATCATCGGCTGGGATATCGTCATGAAAGAGTATGGCTTTGCCCCGCTCAATGATACATCCATCATTGACCAGACCGAAGACACAGCTTTGGTGGAAGATGAAGAGAAAGACCGGAAGCCGACTGCAACTTCGTCCTCTGTTGAAACAGAGGGGTCTGAGAAAGATTTGCTGTCCTTAGAGACTTCTCAGACGAAAGAGACGGATCAACAAGAACAGATCGAAACAATCGAAACCCCTCTCTATCGAGCCCAAATTTCCAACCGCGGGGCTGAGATAACAAGTTGGCAATTATTACGATATTTAACGCAGTCTGATGACCCCACACCAGTCGAGCTTGTGTATGCTGAGGGTCAGTTTAACGAACCGTTATCTCTTGAAGTCTCGGATCAAGACACCACCACACTCTTTCAAGACGGGTTGTATACCGTTCAGCGAGATTTTTCCACCCTTGATGAAAACCATCCGGTTGGCCATATGACGATGACTCTTCAATCCAAAGAGCATGATCTTCGGATTCAGAAAGAGTTTACCTTTCACTATGACTCCTATGTTGTTGATGTTGTCATCAAGAGTGAAGGCATTGAAGAAGATCTTAATGTCCTCCTTGGAACGAATTTCGGCATTGTGGAATGGGGGCAAGGGTTCATTGGGTCGTTAGGGCCAGCATGGATGATTGGAGAAAAGCTGGAAAAAGAACTTCCCGAACTCAATGAAAGCGATGCAGCCGGCACCAAGCCACATGTCGAGCGGACGGGCGATATTCGTTGGGCTGCGCTGCAAGACAAATATTTCATGAGTGTGGTGATTCCCGAGAACGCAGAGGGACTCTTTGCCGTAGAAGAATTAGAGAATGTCATGACGGCTGGAGTGAGGTTTCCCGGATCAAGCGGGCAACAAAGCCATGCCTTTCGACTCTTTGCCGGGCCTAAGCAGTTTGATCTACTGAAAGACTTTCACCTTGGGCTGGAAGACACGATCGATTTTGGATGGTTTATTTATGATAGTTGGAGTGTGGTCAAGGCTGTGGCCAAACCCTTGTTCTATGTCCTCCGGTATTTTTATGACTATACCCAAAATTATGGCATCGCCATCATTCTTCTGACTGTCTGCATCAAACTATTATTTGTTCCGCTTCAGTATAAAAGTTACAAGTCCATGCAGGGCATGCAGAAAATTCAGCCAAAGGTCTTAGAGATCCAAAATAAATTTAAAGACGATCGTGAGCGCCTTAATAAAGAGTTGATGAAACTCTACAAGGATCATAAGGTCAATCCAGTTGGTGGCTGTCTCCCGATGTTCCTGCAAATGCCGGCGTTTATCTCGTTATTTAATATCCTGTACATGACTGTGGACCTTCGGCAAGCTCCATTCATGCTTTGGATTACCGATTTATCTGTTCCGGACCCTTACTATTTACTCCCCATCTTGATGGGGGCCTCCATGGTGTTGCAGCAAAAGATCATGCCGACGACAATGGATCCCACTCAAGCGAAAATGATGTTGATTCTCCCAGTCTTTCTGACATTTTTATTCCTGACCTTTCCTGCCGGGCTTGTACTGTACTGGGTCACAAACAATGTTCTGACGATTACACAGCAGTTTGTGACAGACCGCTATATCTTTAAGAAGCCTACTTTTTCATCTCCACAGCCAAGTCCCGAGATAGTCTCTGGGTCCGACCCCACGAATCAAAAGAAAAATAAGAGTGAAAATGAGTCTCCGAGCGAGAGTGCAAAAGGTAAGTCCAAACGAAAAAATCGGAAGTGAGTATGCAGCTCGATGATACGATTTGCGCGGTTGCCACTCCAATAGGCGAAGGGGGGATCGGCATCGTGCGGGTTAGCGGTCCAGATGCGCTCGCGGTGACCTCGAACATTCTTTTCCTTCGACGAGGCAAGTCTTTAGAGACGGTACGAAGCCATCAACTCTATCTTGCAGACGTAAAGGTTTCTTCTCAGGAGACTGAGCAAAATCTTTCAATCTCTAAAGTCGATGAAGCGTTAGTTGTGCTGATGCGATCCCCAAGATCTTATACAGGGGAAGACGTCGTAGAGATTCATTGTCATGGGGGAAGCCTTATTTTGACAACAGTGTGTGAGGCGCTCGTTCGTTATGGTGCACGATTAGCGGAACCAGGCGAGTTTACTCGGCGCGCCTTTCTGCATGGTCGTCTGGATTTAACGCAGGCCGAAGCCGTCTTAGATACGATACGCGCGACAACAGCATCAAGCCTTCAAGTGGCGCAGGAGCAACTTCAAGGCTCATTGGCAGAAAAAATAGACCGGATGAGAGATGAATTGATTCATGTGTTGGCTCATCTGGAGGCAGGACTAGATTTTGTTGAAGAAGATATTACGTTTCTTGGACAAGACGAGCTTAAACGAGTTCTCCAATCTCTTGAAACGGAAATTTCGAGTTTACTGAAAACGGCTGAAGAAGGACGAATTATTCGAGAGGGTGTCATAACGGCCATCGTCGGAAGGCCAAACGTAGGAAAGTCGAGTTTATTGAATACGCTTTTGGAAACGAATAGAGCTATCGTATCGGCTATTCCTGGCACCACACGTGACGTCTTAGAAGAAGTAATGAGTATTCACGGTATTTTGATTCGGTTGCAGGATACGGCTGGCATACGTGAAGCCGGGGATTCACTGGAAGAAGAAGGAATTCGGCGTTCCACAGAGGCACTTGAACAAGCCGAACTTCTTTTACTCGTGCTTGATGGTTCACAAGCTCTTTCGGAAGAAGATGCTCTACTTATCAGGAATAGCGTACAGAAAAAACGCGTGATAGTCTTGAACAAAAGCGATTTGCCAGGCAAAGTACGTGAACGTGATATTCATGTGATGCTTTGTGAGTCTTCGGATGATCCACAAGAAGCTCATCGAACAAAAGTTGTTTCCGTATCAGCAAAAACACGGTCTGGATTTGAGCAGCTTTGTTTCGCTATACGGGACGTGCTGATTACGGGGCAGCTCGAATCGAGAGATGCCGTCATGATCACTCGACTTCGGCATAAGCAGGCGTTACTCTCTGCGTTAGAGTCCATCACGAATGCGCTCCTTGCGATTGAACAGGAGTTTTCTGCGGATTGTGTCGCCGTTGATGTTCGCGCATCGTTAAATTTCTTGGGAGAAATTACAGGGTCGGTTAGCACTGATGATATCCTTGATCGAGTCTTCTCAGAATTTTGTATAGGCAAATAAATCGATATGAATAAAAAGAGCCAAGCCCATGTCTACAAACGTTGATGTCATTGTTGTTGGTGGAGGTCACGCCGGTTGCGAGGCGGCGTTGGCTGCTGCCCGTATGGGTTGTCAGGTGGCCATGGTGACCATCGATGAAACGAAAATTGCTCAAATGCCCTGCAATCCTGCCATGGGAGGAATAGCTAAGGGTCATCTCGTAAGGGAAATTGATGCGCTAGGCGGGCAAATAGGTATTAATACTGATTTATCCGGTATTCAATTCCGAATGCTCAATACCAAAAAAGGACCGGCTGTCCGAGCACTTCGGGTGCAATGTGATAAGCGACTGTATGCGAACTCTATGCAAGAAGTATTGCGTCAACAAGAGGGTTTGCAGATTATTCCTGGCACGGTAGACCGGATTATCACACGAAATGGTCGTGTCGAGGGGGTCGTACTTCAGGATCGGACAGAGGTTCTCGCCCAGGCAGTCATTTTGACTTCTGGTACATTTCTGAAAGGACTCATGCATGTCGGGTTAAATCATCTTCCAGGTGGACGAGCGGGAGAATATTCTGCTGAACATCTTTCAGACTGCATGCGTGATTTAGGCTTTGAAGTGGGGCGACTCAAAACTGGGACCCCGCCTCGCCTCGATCGGGACAGTATATGTTTTGAAAAAACTATCATTCAACCTGGTGATACCCCGCCAAGGCCTTTTTCTTATCGAACCGAGGCGATTACCAATTCACAAATACCCTGTCATATTACATATACAAACGAGGAAACCCATCGAATCATTCGAGAGAATTTAGACCGGTCGCCCATGTACTCAGGGGTGATCGATGCCACGGGCCCTCGGTATTGCCCTTCGATAGAAGATAAGGTGGTCAGATTTGCGGATAAGACACAACATCAAATTTTCCTGGAGCCGGAAGAGTTACACGGAAATTCTTATTACCCGAATGGAATTTCTACCAGCCTTCCCATTGATGTGCAGCAAGCCCTCGTAAAAACCATACCGGGTCTTGAGCAGGCAAAATTTTTACGACCGGGTTATGCCGTTGAATATGATTATTTCCCTCCTCGTCAACTCCATGAAACCTTGGAGGCCAAGCTTGTGGACGGTCTGTATCACGCTGGACAAATAAACGGGACATCAGGCTACGAAGAGGCGGCGGCTCAGGGCATCATTGCAGGGATAAACGCCGCGCTTCGTGTAAAAAATGAACCACCACTCATATTAGACCGCTCGCAAGCTTATATTGGCGTTCTTATTGATGATTTAATTACAAAAGATACACTTGAGCCCTATCGGATGTTCACATCCAGAGCTGAACACCGTCTGCTCTTACGACAAGATAATGCAGATATGCGTTTAATGGACATTGGACATGACCTTGGCCTTATTGATGAAATGTCGTACAAAAAATTTCATCATAAACGTGAGCGAATGCAGCTGGAAATGAAACGGCTGCAGGCGACAACACCCACAAAGTCAAACGGTTTTCAGAATATTGAATCGTTAGGAATTGATCTCAGTACGAATAATCTGACATTGGCTCAACTCCTCAAAAGGCCCAATATCTCATACAAACAGCTGCTTGGTGTATCTATTGATCAAGATGAATATGATGAAGATTTTAGGGAGTCCGTTGAAGTTGCCGTGAAGTATGAGGGGTATATTACACGCCAAGAGCAACAGGTCGCGAAATTTAAGAAATTGGAAACTCGTCGTATTCCAGTCGACTTTGCGTATCATTCCATTACGGGATTCTCGAACGAAGTTCTTGAAAAATTGAATAACGTCAAACCATCTTCCATAGGGCAAGCTTCACGTATTTCAGGCGTGACGCCGGCTGCTATTTCGCTTCTCCTTGTCTCATTAGATCGTCATAAACGTCAGAAGAAGTGTGTGAGTTCGTAAGTTGTATACATTCATAAGGCCATGAACAAAAAGCAGGCTATGTATTGAGCCACAGTAGGCATAAACTTTATTAAGTGCTTACATGAGCAGTTTACGTGGAATTTACCCTTGCTATTGCTTGTTTTTTCCTTGCAAGTGTCCTTGGCCACGATAGTTCTGAGTCATGGGTGAGATTCAGTTACTTTCTACGTTGAGGCACCCTCTGAATTTGATGCTCTAATGAAAGTGACTTTGGCCACGGTCAACTTAGACTTTAAAAGTGTCTACGCAGGCAACCTCCGTTGCACATACCATTGTTATTGAATTTTGATCATAGGTGGCCTTGGCCACGATAGTTCTAGGTCATGAGCCTGATCAGGTCGTTTCTACATTGAAGTCTTTTTAGACATTTTGAGCTTTGATTACAGGTGGCCTTGGCCACGATAAGTTTGAATCATGAGCGTTATTCATGTGCTTTTTACGTTTAAAGTCCTCTAGGTGTTGGCTGTTTTGATTACAGGTGTCCTTGGCCACGATAAGTTTGAATCATGAGCGTTATTCATGTGCGTTCTACGTTCAAGGTCTTCTAGATATTTGCTGTTTTTATTACAGGTGTCCAAGTTCCACGTGGAACATCCCCAAAAAATAAAAGATATTCTCGCGGATGGGGCTTTGCGTATTGGCGTCACATTGTCTAACGAAGCTATTTCAAAATTCATGGTCTATTTTCATGAACTTCGCCAGTGGAATTCAAAGGTCAATTTGACGAGTCTAAGCAGTGAATCTGATATTATGGTGAATTTATTTGTGGACTCCCTAGCTGGATCCCGTGCTATTGATTTATGTCATGGATGTTCACTTATTGATATAGGAAGCGGCGGTGGTTTTCCAGGAATTCCTTTAAAAATAGCCTTTCCCCAAATATCATTGACGCTAGTTGAACCAAAAAAGAAGAAATCCGCTTTTCTTCATCATATTATTGGGACGCTTTCTCTTGAGAATTCTTTTGTTAAATCGCAAACCATACAAGAGTTTGTGAGTAATAAAGCTTCTAATTGTTCATATGACTTTATTGT
>BQIX01000066.1 GCA_021604145.1 Nitrospirales bacterium | reverse complement strand
ATCATCGGTCACATGGGGCAGCACATGACAATGAAATAACCATGTTCCCTGATGTTTGGCGACAAACTCGACGACTTTAATTTCTGCAGGTCCGATTGATACAACCCCATTGGGATTACTCCATCCCGGCCGCTCAAGCGTGCCGGGATTAACTTCGCTCCATGTATGACCGTGCAAGTGTGGCGTATGGAATTCGAACCCAACATTGGCCAGAACGACTCGAACTCTTTCGCCAACTTTGGCTTTCAACGGAACATGGTTCGGTGTAGAGCGACTATTGATGGTATGTGTTTCGTACGTCTTATCACCATCCGTATCCCACTCGTCCCAAAACGTGACGATCTCTCGATCTACTTGGGGCCATGAAGGGTCTTCAACAATAAATAGCCCATACATTCCGTGGTCAAGATGGTTAGCCGTATTGAAATGGCAGTGGTATAAATAAAAGCCTGGATCATCCGCCACCCATTCATAGGTATACGATTCCCCAGGCATCTGGAGTTGCTCGCGTCCCATGTCTTGCTGAGCATTCCCATCCATATTAAAGGGATGGACCCCATGAAAATGCATGGAATGTGGGAGATGGTGGGTGTTGGTGAAGTGGACCTTGACCAAATCACCTTTGTGTATGCGAATAACCGGACCAGGAACGGACGGCTTTTCACCTTTGAGGGTATAGGCCCAGACCAATACCTCTTTCTTGGGATCTTCTAAAAGGGTGACCTTCTTTTCCTCCACAGTCATGAAAAATTCTTTGACAGGTCTGTCCTGGGCGATAAGGATTTGGACATGGCCTGTAAGAGAAATCATTAACAGAGTTATCACGACTAAGGAAAATTTTATACATTTCCGGAAATATCTTTTCACCGTGCCCTCTCATTGAATCCAGTACATCTCTTATCCTATCACTTTGCGAGGAATTGAGGTAAGTTGAAGTGAAAATAAGTGTTTAAGAAATTTAGTAAAGTTGAGAATGTACTAAGACTGGTCATGCGCAGCGACTTTGGGGGCGAGTAGGTTGGAGCGTGTGCAGGTAAAATAGTACGTAATAGGCGGATGTCTCATGATGTTACTCTCAATTGGTCTTGCATGACTTAGGCTAGTCAACCCGTGTGTCGGATTATTTATCCTGACCGTTGGTCAGTTTTGAAAACGTTGAAAGGGCTCGTGTTCGAGAATTTTTGAGGTCGACGATTGGTAGAGGATAATCTACGCCGAGTTCTATCCCAGCCTCTTTTAATACTTTTTCTGGAGCTTCCCAGGGACGATGCAGGTATTTGAGCGGCATGTGTGCGAGT
The DNA here is from genome assembly GCA_021604145.1 of Nitrospirales bacterium. GTDB lineage: Bacteria > Nitrospirota > Nitrospiria > Nitrospirales > UBA8639 > JAGQKC01. The sequence continues at coordinate 11,584 of BQIX01000066.1, read as the reverse complement.
TCAGGTACAAACCGTTGAACATAGTTTCCGCCCTCATCGAATTTTTGGCCCTGCGTCACAGGATTAAAAATTCTGAAGTACGGTGCGGCATCTGCCCCGCAGCCTGCGATCCATTGCCAACTGGCGCTGTTATTAGCTAAGTCCGCATCAACCAGTGTATCCCAGAACCAGTCTTCTCCATGGTGCCAATGCAACATCAAATTCTTGACTAAAAACGATCCGACGATCATGCGCACCCGGTTGTGCATGTATCCCGTTTCCCACAGCTCACGCATGCCAGCATCGACAATGGGAAATCCCGTTTGGCCTTGTTTCCAACGTTGTAAGTCTTTTGGTGCTGTACGCCAGGGAAACGCATTGAATTTTTTTTGAAGATTTTTTCTGGGTAATTCGGGAGAATGGTACAACAGATTGTTTGAGAACTCTCGCCAACCCAATTCACTCAAAAATGTTTCTCCATCTTTTCGCCATCCTTCTGCACCCATTTTGGTTTTCGCGGCATACCAAACTTCATTGGGTGAGATTTCTCCAAAGTGCAGATGTGGCGATAACCGTGAGACATTATTTCTTGCTGGATGATTACGACCTTCTTTGTAATCCTTGAGACCTTTTTTAAGGAACTCTTTCAGTCGAGTCTGTGCGCCTGCTTCGCCGGGCTGCCAATATTTCTCTAGTTTTTTGTACCAGGAAATGGTGGGCAGGAGTTCTAAATCATTGAGTGCGAGGCCGTGGTGTGTAGTGAGAGATAAGCTTTTCGGTCTTTTTTGAGGTTCTCGCGGTTCATCGCCATGACCGAGACATCCGTTTTTATAGAATGGCGTGAACACTCGGTAAGGTGTGCCATTCTCTTTTCTCGTGGTATGAGGTTCGAAAAGTAGGGAACCGTTAAAAGTTTGAATTTTAATGTCTTGTCTGCTGAAGATCTCTTCAATCTCATGATCTCGTTCAATGCGCCAGGGCTCGTAACATCGATTCCAATAAATTGACTTTGCACCTGACTCCTTAATGAGGTTTTTGAAAACCTTTAGAGCTGCTCCTACCTGGAAACAGAGTTTTCCATCCAATGTATGATCCAATGCCTTGAGGCTTTCATGCAGCCACCATCGACTGGCAGCACCCATCTTCCACTCCTTACTATTTTCATCATCCAAAATAAATACTGGAACGATCGGATATCCAGTTTGATGGGCGGCCAGAAGCGCCGGGTTGTCTTTCAGGCGTAGATCTTGGCGAAACCAGAGAAGTATGGGTGCGTTTTTCGTCGTCATGCATTAGGACTTTGACAGAGTTTTTAGCACTATGGCGTCTGTTTCTACGACGTCCGCTATCTTTTTCTTACAGCAATCGGTCGCTAACACCATCACTGAAATAACTTTGATCCTTACCGTTACGCGTTTAATACTAAATGTAAACGCATGCCCTGCGGTAAGCAGAATTTTTGAGCTTGTCGTCAAGTTTTTGATGATTGGGCTCTAGGTCAATGGACTTATTTCCCTGACTCCACTCCCAAAGACAGATTCTTCAGCGAGCACGACACCCTTAGCGCTTTATTAGAGCAGTGACTTCGTTTGGCATGACAAGATTTTTGCTCAGTTCACAAAAGACCGTCGTACAGGGTTCAGAAACCAAAAACAGTGTGCCCACCGTAATATCCAAAATGAAATGTTTTCTGAGCCGACTATCATGTGATGGTTTTAAGTGAGTGACTCATGACTCTCTTTAAAGCGGTGCCGTTACTCATGCGTCACTTTCTCTTGGATGGGTCTTTGGTGGAACGAGGGGTAGGCCTTCTCCCCTTAAGCATCACCACGATACCAATGATTCCCAACAGCAATGCCAGTAAACCTAAAATGACCAACGCATCCATCACGGCCTCCTTGCTTGAATCGTTTGGGTTGGGTGGGGCGGTTAGACTTGATAGTCTCTCTTTATAGTTTACAGTAATAAGTTTCCTTCTGCATGAATTGTCCCTTTTGAAATGAACGATTTATTTGTCTCATGGTAGCTGCTTACATTATTTCGACGGTATAGACGTCGTCCCGATTTTTCGTATTCGATTCTGGTCCTCAGCTATTTGAGGCTGATCATCCGTGCAAGTTCTTTTTAAATCATGGGATTTTTCTTGCTAAAAGCAGAGGCCAACTGGAAACAATACTAAAAAGGAGAATGACGCTTTCATGGGAGTCGAGAGTAAAAACTGTAAGTTTAGTTTTTGTCGAACGGCTTTGGGTTGATCAGGAATTTAGGAATGGAATCATTTTTTATAATCTAATTACATAGTAACGGATGTTTCTCCGGTGGAATTAAATAACGTAAGTAAAACTCAGGCTCTAAAGATCTGAAGGTGGGCAAGGAAAAGTAGGGAGCATTATTTCCCACTATCTGACGATACTCCCTACCGATAGTGTTTTATTTGTGGTTCGACAATCTTACAGGCTTCATTTTTTCGTTCTTATCCATATAAGTAATCATAATCCACGTCAAGTAGCCTGCTACGAGTGCCATCGGATAGAACATATACATACTGACCTCCTATTTGAACGGTTAACTTTCTTGCGGGCTTTTTAATTTCTTAGTTGAACTCATGTGGGTAAATCAATAATCGTCCTAAAGTATGGAGTCCTATAAATTCATTGAACCATTGCAACGGAATCTGGTCAAAGTAAACTATGAAAACCTTAGACATGGCTCCGCTGTTAGTAAAGGCAACGGCCTGTGGGCTTTGCTGGGTGGGCTTCAGGTGAAATAGCAGAAACCCCAATCGAAGAGTTTTTCATACTCTCAACCTGGACGGGTCATAGTGTAAATTTTGATGTTTACGGCGATCTCCGAGCGGTGTATTCATGAAAATGCATTCTGGCCTTTAAGCCAAAATAACCATGACCTAAAATGTTGCGATCGCCCATAGCTTATTGGATAGTGATCTCCTAAATTCATGCATTTCTCTCCTCTTCCTTACTGCACAATTCGTCTGTACCTCGCTGTCATTCGGAGGAAAGGCAAGAACCTTAACCCCCCTCGAGTGATATATTTCGTAGAGTTCTTGCAGTTGTTCATACTGCGGAGTGTACTCACACCGATTTAGTATTCTTGGAGCAGGAAGCTGATATTCGGAAAGCGAACAGCTATGAATAGTATGCCTAATTTTTCCGGAATAATGTTGGCAAAAGACTCTCACCTCTAGGCTTTGTCTAGGCGATATTTCTTGTTTTGTGTTCCGTGTGTTTCCTGATGGCTCTGCACGACTGCGTGAGATTGTTGAACGTTCTGTGTCGAGGGTTATCTTTTCTCGCGGTTGAGTCTAGTTGTAATTGTATGTGTTTCTGTAAAGGCGAATCTGCAGAAGATTTTAGCGAAATGCCCTGGGCTAGCAATGGTGGAGGTGGGATTGATAAAGAAATCGAAAGAAATTCTATTTCCTTTCAAAAAGTTAGATTTAATTTTTGACGCTATTGTTTCGATAATGACTAATGAATGTTCCCTTGACTCAGACGAGTAGTCAGAGAAGGGTTATGTGCTGTTGACCATATGAATAACTGACCAGTTTGCGCTTTCTCCGAGAGCTGCCTTGTCGTTGTAAAAATCTTATATAGGAAGTTTACGTACTTTACGTATGACGAATTCGTAAGTTTTCAATGAAGATCGTGTGAGGTCTTCTGTTGAGTTTCGAATTCAGGGTGCGGCACGTTATGAACGTTTTGAAAGATGAATATCGAATTCAGTTGATGGTATGGGTGCTCGTAGGGCTGGCCTTTGCGTTTGGTCTTTATGCCGTGAGTTTGATTCACTTTACGCTTGGGCAAGTGAAGGACGCTCGGATGCATCTCAAAGCCCAAGAGAATGCCTTGCATGTATCCAGGGAGAACATTCAAAAGCATTTAACAGACGTGCGGATGCAAATGATCTCACTATTCGATATTCACAATTTTCGGAATGAGACGGTGGGGTCCATTGATAAACTCCAGGGTTTTCTTCGAGTACAATCTCAGGCCAGTCAACAGTCTGAATTTCGCGACACGTTGCTTGGGTTAGAAGCTGTGTCAGCAGACCTTAAGGCCTTTGTCGTCCTGGCAGATAAATGGGAAGTTGAATATCAGAATGCTGTCCAGGCAGGCTCTCGCGAGCGTCTGTTACGTCTGCTTCAGGAACGTGCAATGCTCAAAGATAAGATTGAAGTTGTTTTTGAAGATATCTATCAATTTCAAGCAAAGATTCATGCTCTCATTCAGGAAGAAGTTGATCGCCTCTTTGACAAGGTTGAGGAGTCCTTAGCCAATAGATGGAACGAAGTGCTGATCCTGGGAGGAATAGGAATTTTTCTCTTTCTGTGTGTGGCCATGGTCTTGTCACAGAAGATCTCTTCCCAAATACAGGAACTGAAGAAAGCACGAGAGGAAGCTCAACGAGCCGTGAAGGCTAAGTTGGAAGGAGAGGCTCAGCTCCGGCGCTTGGCTTCGTTTCCTGAAGGCAATCCCAATCCTATCATCGAAGTGAATGGTGATGGACACATGCAGTACATGAATCCTGCTGCGCGAACCATTTTTGAAGAGCAGAGCCATGATGCAGAGACACATGCACTGATTCATGATTTGCCGTCGATAATTGAGAAATTGAAGTCAGGTCAGCAACAATCATATGTTCGCGAAATCTACATGGACCATTTCATCTATGAGCAAGAAATTACCTATATGCCAGATTTTGAAACCATTCGTGTGTATTCTGTTGATATTACGAAACGCAAATGCAGCGAACTCGAACTTCTTGAGGCCATGGACCGGGCGGAAGCCGCCGTGAGAGCGAAGAGTGAATTTCTTGCAACCATGAGCCATGAAATCAGAACTCCAATGAATGGGGTGATTGGTATGACCGGACTGTTACTTGAGACAGCGCTCACCTCTCAACAACGTCATCTGGCCGACACCGTGCGGAGTTCTGGTGAGGCATTGTTGACGATTATCAATGATATTCTTGATTTTTCGAAGATTGAAGCAGGGAAGCTTGAATTAGAACGGATCGATTTTAACCTTCGAACGTCCATTGAGGAAACGTTGGAATTAGTCTCAAGCAAAGCGGCAGAAAAGAACCTCGAACTCATTGGGCATGTCTCGGCGAATGTACCTGTAGATCTTCGAGGAGATCCTGGTCGTCTGCGTCAGATTTTGCTGAATTTGACGGGCAACGCCATTAAGTTTACTCAACAGGGAGAAGTCTCATTGCAGGTTCAGCTTCTTCAAGAAACGACAGAATTTGTCGTCCTTCGTATAGAAGTATCAGATACAGGAATCGGCATCAGTCCCGAGGGCAAAGCCAAACTCTTTGCTTCATTTAGTCAGGCTGATAGTTCCACTACACGGAAATACGGGGGGACAGGCCTTGGTCTTGCTATCAGCAAACAGCTGGTGGAACAGATGAACGGAGAGATTGGCGTGGAGAGTGTTCCGAATGAAGGAAGTACGTTTTGGATGACGATTCAACTTGAGACCCAACCAGAACAAGTGGCTTTTTCTCGCCAAGTCGAATTGCAAGAGCTTCGTCTGTGTATCATCGACGATCATCGAGGCTGTCGTGACCTATTGGCGAAATATGCGGAAGAATGGGGAATGCAGTGTGTTATGGCTGAAACACCTACGGAAGCATTGAATGTTTTGCAGAAGGCAGAACGGGAGAACGATCCATTCGATCTCGCGATCGTGGGGATGAAGATGCCTGAAATGGATGGTTTGACGCTCGCACGGACCATCAAGGCCAATCCATCTATCAGTTCTGTGCGATTGGTCCTGTTGACTTCGATGGGAGAACGAGATGATGGCATTGCCTCTCGTGATGCTGGATTCGACGGCTATGTGACTAAACCCATTCGTAAGCAGGCACTGCATGACTGTTTGGCCACGGTCATGGGCTATCAACAGGAAGAGCCTGAGTCTGTGCTCGTCCCGTTTGTCGATACATCGAATTCGACAGACGCGATCATTCGAAGCGCTGTGAGGATTCTCGTGGCTGATGATCACCGTGTGAATCAGCAACTTGCCGTTATGATGTTAGAGCGTTTGGGGTATCGGGCTGATGTTGTGGGGAATGGCTATGAAGCTGTCGAAGCCGTATCACGAGTGCCCTATACGCTGGTCTTGATGGATTGTCAGATGCCGGAAATGGATGGATATGAAGCCACAAAAGAGATTAGAAAGCGTGCAGTGCCGGACGAGATTCACGAAACGAGCGATGAGATGGGAGGTTATCGTCGTGTGCCGATAATTGCGATGACGGCCAATGCGATGCAAGGTGATCGTGATAAGTGTCTTGCTGCTGGAATGGATGATTATGTGACAAAGCCGATCAATTTTCAAGAATTAGCAAATATGGTTATGAAGTGGTTACCAAAATCGCAATTGCAGAACGCTGGTGTATAAGGAGATGGACTCTGGTATTGTTGCCGCGATGCTCGCAATACGTTTAAATCGAATCAACTTTTTCCAGCCACGATTTTCAGACATTATTGCGAATCCAATTTAACCATACGGACTTTCAGCGCGGGCTCTCATGCGTCAAGGGTACGGAAGTTATAGCCGTGCCTCTAAACTTTCTCTTGTATGACGTGGTTAGTTGCGCGGTGTCTGGGCAGTCAATTCGGCTGAATGTTGTGCGGCTTCGCTAGAATTGAATCAGCAACAACTTATGGGGCCATTGGTCTTTCACGTTGTCTGCTTATGTCTTTTTCTTTTTCCTTCTCTTTTTATTCTTTTCCCATTCGTCCATTTCTTCCATCAATTCTTCTAAGCTGTGTTCCCCACTCGGGTGTTGAAGTGTGAATGCGTAATCTTCTTTTGCAATTTTGATGACGTCGATTGGTTTGTCGAGGAATCCTTGAATTTCCTCAAGGCGGACTTTTTCTTCTTTGCTACAGAACGAAAGAGCAATGCCTTTGTTGATGCCGCGACCGGTTCTTCCGATGCGATGGACGTAGTTTTCCGCCTTGTCGGGCAAGTCATAATTAATCACATAATGGACGTCTGGAATATCAATGCCGCGTGCACTGACGTCGGTAGCGATTAACGTCCGACAAGCTCCAGCCTTGAACGATTTCATCACTTCGGCTCGATCATGTTGATCCTTGTCTCCATGAATCGTCACTGTTTCGATCCCAACACGTCCCATAGCCTTGGCGACCCGTTCGGCGCGGACTCGTGTTCTCACAAATACGATCACCCGACTTTCTGGATTATCAGTCATAAATCGTTCGAGGAAAAACCGTTTGTCATCCATTTCGACAAACATGACATAGTGCGTGACATTTTTAGAAACACGATTATCCGGTGAAATTTGAATTCGGATTGCCGAGTGCCTGATTTGCGAATAGGCGAGTTTTTTAATGTCTTTATTTATGGTGGCTGAGAAAAACAAGGTCTGATGCTGTTGAGTGAGCATTCGTTTGATCGCGTGAATATCGTGAATGAAGCCGAGGTCGAGCATATGGTCGGCTTCATCCAGGACCAAAGTTTCGACCCGTTTGAGGTCAACGTATCCTTGATGGATGAGATCAAAAAGACGGCCTGGTGTGGTAATCAGCACGTCGAGGCCACTTTGCAATTTTTGAATCTGCGGGTCTTGTTCAACCCCGCCATATATGGCGAATGTCTTTACTTTGGTTTGCTTCGAGAGATTTGTAAACACGTCACCAATTTGCATTGCCAACTCATGAGTTGGAACCATGACGATGCATTGAATCCCATACGAACGTTTGCTGTTTTTCCTGTGATCGATTTGGTGAATGATGGGAATGGCGAAGGCTGCGGTTTTTCCAGTTCCCGTTTGTGCAATGGCCAAGACATCTTCACCGTCCATGATCGAAGGAATCGTTTTGAATTGGATATCGGTGGTCCGTACAAATCCCAGGTGAGCGAGATTCTGCTTGATGGTTTCTGAAATAGGATACTTGTCAAACTTCATAGCGTGATTTATGGCTCCTGAGAATTGGCTGAGCCTCTGAAACGGGCTTAACCCATTCGAACGTTGTAGCGCTGCTCTGTTCAATCATACGTGCAGGTCTAAGTCTGATAACTATTATACGTTGAAGCGCTTGGCTTCTCCAGGCGTTCCGAGGCTTGTTTACACATTTTCACGTTAAAGTACGATGTGAGTTCAGTATACATTTCCTGTCCAACGCGACGTAGAGTTTGGATTCTGTTTGTTCATGAGTGAACGTACGTGTCCTAGGTCTCCCGGGTACAAGCGGCCTTTTAGTTACGTAGACTTTGTGCAAATGGTATTGGACAGGTACGTATTTGAGCGTTATCCTGAAGAAGTAAGACGGTCGCGAGCTATAACAATTTTCACTTAACGTCCGGTGTTAAAGGCGTAGTCTTATCTGATCGTTACGGTAGACTGTTTTGCTTAGACTGCTTCGGGGGATCTCGAGAAATACGGAATGTCACGGTGGTCATTTCCAGTATAACATGTGTGAAGGATTGACTTTACGAGGGAGTGTAAACGGATGAAGAAGTTCATGAAATGGAGTCTCGGATTCGTATTCATTCTGACCGTGCTTCTTGTCGTCTTTTGGATATTTGTTGTTGATGTGATTGTTGAAAACATTATTGAAGCCAAAGGGACAGAAATTGTCGGAGCAATAGTCGAGCTTGATGAAGCGGATTTGAGTGTGTTCCCATCTGGGTTAACACTGACTCGCTTGCAAGTGACGAATCCTGATAAGCCGATGACGAATGCCGTTGATATTGCTCGAATGGCGATGGGGTTGGATGTGTTACCTTTGTTGTGGCGCCAGGTGATCATTGATGAAATGGCGGTCGAGGGAGTGAGGTTCGGGACGGAACGTTCGGCATCGGGTGCTATCCGGAATGCTCCAATCTCTGAGCCTGCGGAAAGCGCGTTCGCGCTTTCGCTGCCAGCTTTAAAAATTCCCAACGTCAAAGAGATTTTGGAAAAGGAAGATTTAGAAACGATGAGACTGATCGAAGCGCTAAAAAGCGATATTCAGCACGAACGGGACATTTGGGAAGAGCGCTTAAAACAGTTGCCAGGTAAAGAACAGGTGCAGAAATATAAACAACGAGTCAAGCAGGTAAAGAAATCGGCGAAAGGTGGAATAGGTGGGGTTCTTAGCGGTGTCGAAGAAGTCCAATCTCTGAAGACAGAGATTGAAACGGATGTTCGGCAGGTGAAAGATGCCAAAAAAGAATTCGAGGAGAAAATCACACTCTTGAAAACACGGTTGGCTCAAATTCAATCTGCACCACAACGTGACATTCAGCATCTTCAGAAAAAATATAATCTCTCTCCTCAAGGTCTTGCCAATCTCAGCCAGTCACTTCTCGGATCACATGTTGGAGCGTGGGTGCAGCAGGGAGTGTCGTGGTATGAACGATTGAAACCGTATCTCGAACAAGGTCAAGAAGCCGAAAAATCTGAGACTCCAGCATCTGCTGACGACCCGGGGGTGGACTTTTTGATTCGTCTTGCGAAGGTGTCGTTACAGCTTGATGTTGGAGATCTTGCGGGTACCGTTCGCAACATCACGCCTGAACAGGCGACATTTGGTCAGCCGCTGACGTTTGCGTTCAGCGGGGAAAAATTGAAAGACGTACAGTCTCTCGTGCTGGAAGGTACGCTCGATCATCGCCAGCCTGCTCAAGCCTTGGATCAAGTGCAATTTATCGCAAAGAATTTTCACCTTCAAAATATTGTCTTATCGAAGGATAAGCAGTTACCTGTATCGCTGAATGACGGAGCCGCTGATATCGCCATCACCGCTTCGCTAAAAGGAGAGGCGTTGAATGCCCAAGGGTCTGGGCAGTTGACAGGGTTGAAAATTTTGACAGGTTCACAGCAGGACGCTCGTCCATTGACGCAGTCATTACGCAAGGCTATTTCTGATGTTTCGCAGTTATCGGTCAAGGCAAATGTGACTGGTACGATTGAGCATTATGATGTGACGCTTGAATCTGATTTGGATGAAATAGTTCAACGTGCGGCAGGAACAATGGTAAATGATGTCGCTGCTCGCTTCCAGCAAGACCTTCAAGTGGCTATTCAGGCGAAGACAAAGGAGCCTATCCAGAATTTACAAAAAAGACTTGGAAATTTTGGGGAAGTTGGTGGGGACTTAACCGATCGACTTACTCAAAACAACACGTTGTTGCAAGATTTATTAACGCAAGGCAAGTCCAAGTCGATACTGCCTAGAGGGTTGAAATTACCATTTTAAGGATTGCGGTATTCTGCTGACTCGTTCATGTCGTGGCAAACAGACGATGAACGACAATCTCCGGTCGGCAAGATAAGCGAACGGGGAGTAATGAGGTTCCGACCCCTCGAGTGGTATATCCTTGCATGTGATGATGTCTCCACGATCCAGCCGCATATTCTCGCCCGCATCGACTGTTGACGATGATGGGCGTTCCTCCTGGAATGCAGATTTGTCCTCCATGTGAATGTCCGCAGAGATACAAGTCAATGTCAGCTAAGGCCGCCTCCTCAATAATCTCCGGCGAATGCGCCAAGAGAATTCGAACAATCGGGCCTTGCTTTGGGACCGCTTGCAGGGCTTTCGTGAGGTCGGCGACTTCATACCAATGGGCATCATCCACCCCGGCAATCCAAATGGTTTCGGCTCCGTGTTGAATAGGCACGGCTTCATTGAGCAACATGCGAACCCCGAGAGATTCTATGCCTGGTACCATTTCGAGAAAGTCATGATTTCCGAGAATTCCGATGATGCCATGAGTGCATTGAATGTGCTTCACAAGCGGAACCAGACAGGTGAGCGTCTGTTGATAGTCCCCGTAGGTGAGCAGTCGAAAGTCTCCTGTGATGACGCACAGATCATATTCAACCTGGCTGATTGCCCGTTGGAGTGCCGCACCTCCGTCTGCAATCCCTTCCAGATGAAGATCCGAAAGATGGAGGATGCGGAAACCTTGAAATGATGGCGGGAGATTCTGGAGGCGAACAGGGTGTTCAATGATTTCGTAATGCAGTGAATTACGTACGGCTCTATTCCAGAGTCCGCTGATCTTGAGCAGCGCTTTGAGTAGAGGGCCGACGCGATCGAGATTTTCAAAACTGATATGGAGTCCGGTCGGCCCAGACCGAATGGCTGAGTGAATCGTTTGAAGTTCGAGTCGTCTACTGGCGTGATGTGTCCCGATACGCTCGAATATATGGGAAAGATCTTGAGATTCCATAAAGAATTTTTCTAGTGAAAGCTCTTGTCAACACTTCATGAACAACGATAACATACCCCAATGCAAACCCTCGATGTGCAAAACCCCGGCTTGCCAGACTTACAGTTCGTGCTCATGGTTTTGGCGCTGTCGACGTCAGACTTAGAGACGCTGACGATCCCGGTTCCGGTTCGAGAAATAGTATTTAACCGGTGTTGGGCCTTGCTTCACGAAACGCCGCCTCCCGAGAAGAACGAAGATCGTCGTCTTGATCTTCGTGAAGCCGACGAGGTGACTCTTGATGCTATGGTCATCGTGATTCGTCGAACGTTTGAAGAACATCATATCACGCACGTTGCATGGAGCCACCCCCCGAGTGAACCCACAAGATCGTCAACTCCTGAAGC
>BQIX01000065.1 GCA_021604145.1 Nitrospirales bacterium | reverse complement strand
GAACCATTCAAGCCGAAATGGAGGCAGCCGAAAAAGAAATGCAACAAACGATTGAAGCTGCCAAGCAACCGGCTCCTCCTAAAGAATAACGAACACTTTTTAGAATCTACCCCTTGATCAGGTTGCGTCTTTTTTTCCCATTCCAACTCCTGCTCGTCAGCAGTATAGGGTTCGCTGTTCTCACAGGCTGTTCCTTGGAACCCCATTCTCATGATGCCAATTCTATAGTTCCGATTCTCACTGACCTCTTGGCCCATGATCCAAGCCCTGATATGAGACGCACGGCAGCCATGTCCCTGGGAAAAGTTGCTGATTCAAATGGTATTCCTGCATTAACGTCTGCATTAAACGATGAAGATCCGTTGGTTCGAGAATATAGTGCCTGGGCGCTTGGGCAAATGGAAACCGAACTGCCCAAGCATTCAGCCTTATCTTTGATTACGACGCTCGGGGACTCTTCAACTCGCGTGAAACAGGCTGCGGCTACTGCGCTTCGCAATGTTGTGCCGGAAGAAGCAATCTCGAATCTGCTCCAACAGGTTCTGGCCATTTCAGAAGTTTCGACAAGGCGTGCGGTTGTTCAAGCACTGACCGAACTTGAGATTCCATCTTCGTATTCTATTTTTCTTGATGCGGTAAAAGATGAAGACGCCAGAGTACGCCAGACCGCCCTAGCTGGACTTGGTGAACTTGCCGACCGACGAGCCCTTATTGTATTTAGAACATTCCTACTCAACGATCCCGATGAAGGGGTTAGAACCGAAGCCGCTTTTCGCCTTGGCATACTCGGTGGGCAGAATGACATTCCAGTTCTCAAGAAAGCCATCGAAGCCGACCCGACACCCAATGTCCACCTTTGGGCATCTTGGGCGCTCAAAGAAGCCGCCTCTAACTCAAATTAATCATCCACATGTTGTGTGTTTACCGAAGCTGGAGATCGTGCCTCCTCAATGAGAGAAACGTGTGCACACGGCCAACGTATCTGACAATTTTCAGTGAAAGCGTTGCAGTCTACGATGGGGTAAAAGAAGAGGACTTACTTTCTTTGATAGCTTTTATTTGAGGGGCAATTTCTTTCTCAAAACAATGTGGGCAAACACCATGGCTAAATTGAATATCAATACGATGTGATAAGTACTCTTCAACTTGTTGCCAGTAATTTTCATCATTCCTAATTTTTTTACAATAACTACATATCGGGAGCAGTCCTTGTAGTTGCTTGACCTCGGCCAGAGCCTGTTCAAGATGTTGAACGCGTTCACCAAGCTTTTCTTGTAACGAGAGTACACGAAGCCCAACTCGAACCCGAGCGTGAAGCTCTGGCAAGTCGAATGGCTTGGTCATGTAGTCGTCTGCTCCAGCCTCAAACCCTTCAATAATATCCGTCCGACTACTCTTCGAAGTGACCAAGATCAGATAGATCAGGCTCGAGCTATTGGTTTTTCTGAGAGATTGGCAGACTTGAAGTCCATCTAATCCTGGCATCATCCAGTCCAGAATACCGATGATCGGCCCTTCATTACACTTCAGTTGCTCTAGAGCTTCCATCCCATTATCACACCCAATCATCTCATAGCCAAACCCAGAGAGTGCGCGAACCAGGAGAGCTTGTGTCACCGAATCGTCATCTGCCACAAGAACTTTCATTTTCGAGAATACTCTTTCAAAGTTCGTTTCACATACCATTCAACAACTCACACATCCTTTATCGGTTTCTTTGAGCCGCACTAAACACGATCCAACGATTGGATACCAACGCTTAGGTCATCGAAGGCACTTATACTTCTTAGATTCACTACAGTTGAACCTTAAGCAGGACTGTCGTAAAATTACTTTATCATTAACAGTACGGGAGAAAGTGGAGATCTCAATTGGGTAACCTGCGACTTGGTATCTGTCTCATCAACGTTCTAACCATTTCTATCTTGATGGCAAGTTGCTCGTCCGGACCAAATAAGTGGTACAAGGCCGGCGCATCCTCTCAGAATTTTGAGCAAGATCGTCTTGCATGCGAAGAGGTCATTTTAAGCACAGGCACAACTGGCCTTTCCTCCAAAACTTACTCATTTGCAGGATGCATGGAAGAGAAGGGGTGGGTGATCCTTGACTCTTCTACCCCCTAACGCGGTTTACGAGTCAAACTGAAAATAGGTTTAGGCCGCATACGAACCTGAGACATCTCCACTTTCTTGCATATCCCCCAAAAGGGGAATAGATAATAGTCTTTCAAACATGGATGATTGAGGTCATAACAACCTAATCATAGGTTTGCATATTTCATTGAGAACATCACGAATGAAACGAGTCTTATTAGTTGATGATAACCACGATGCCCGGCGGGCCCTTCGATTAGTTCTGGAATCACAAGGTCTAGAATGCATTGAGTCGATTAACGGGGCATTTGCATTGGAATGGTTAGATGCAGGACAGGCTGACTTAATTGTGACAGATAATAAAATGCCTGTTTTGACCGGCCTTGAATTTATCGAGCGTCTTTCAAACAAACCGAACTCTCCAATTCCTCCCATTATTCTGCTCAGCGGAAACCTTGATGAATCAGATAAGGCGAGAGCACGTAATGCTGGAGCCTATGCCATCCTTAACAAACCCTGCAATTTCAGTGAATTTCTCTCAATTGTTTCTCTCGCACTTGAGCAATCTTCCTAATGCAACGTTCAAAATTTCTATCATCAACGGTTAGATATTAAATAGAGGTACCCCATCAGAGGTATTTATTCCTTCGAAGATTGATGGGTAAGATTTGTTATTCTTGCTTGTTGATAAACACACAGGCTTTCAGTCTTTAATATAGAAAGGTCCTGTTATGCTTAAATTATTTTGTGGAATGATCATAGGTTCACTCATCACGATGACTCTCTTAGGCGGAGCGCCGGTTGCTGATAAAGTCATCAAGAATGCTCAAACCGTCTTCGAAACGCAATCTTCGCAAGGAAGCACGACTCTTACCATTTACCTCTTGGCCTTTTTGGCATTATTATTAGTGCAGTTAGGCAGATCTATTACAAAACAAAATAAACAAACAGATTTAGTCATTCAGAAATTACGTCGAAACCGCATGAGAACCCTTTAAGCCAAGTCTTTTCATGGCACAGCCCCTACCCTATTCACCACGCCAATCGCTTCACAACTTCCCCAGTTCTAATAACCAATAAGGAAATTGACAACCGATCCTCCTCATGAAATAGCGTTTCGAATAATAAGTTGTTTACCTCACATTGCCTAGCTTCGTCTTATCAAGAAGCCGAATAAATCGTCGATCTTGTTCAAGAAGTCCATGTTGAGCAAATTGTCCGATGAGGGTGTTCACAGTCTCTGCTGAAACTCCTATCAAATTAGCGAGACTTTGATGAGAAAACCGAATTGGCGATTGAGTGACGCTATGTCCGAATTCTCCCATCTTCTCACTTAACTCCAAGAGCAGTGAGGCAAGCCGGGCTGAAGCACTTTTAAAAACGAGACCACTCGCCCTAGTTTCAATCTGCTGCAAACGACCACCCATAAATTTTATGGTTTTTCCACCTGTCTCCGGATAAGCCTGCATGTATTTATCAAAAACTTCTCGTTGAATTTCACAAATAGTCACGGCTTTAACCGCTTCCACCATCGATTCGTGCACAGCGGTACCTAAAGCTTCCAGCTCTCCAAAAATTTCCCCAGTCTCAAGAACAGCTACCGTGGATTGACGTCCATCCTGATTCATTTTGGAAATTTTCACTTGACCTTCCTTCAATAAATAGACATTTTCCCTGGTGACACCAGAAAGGGAGATCAGCTCATTTTTTCGATACGATGCCGTGCGAGTCGTACGATGCAACTCCTGACGTTCCTGCCATGACAAGTCAGCAAACACCTGTATTTTTTTAAGATACCAAAGTTTTTTGGCCTGAAATCTCTTATCGATCAATGGCATGATGGCCCCTCAATCACAAACGTACATCAACAGACAGGATTCTCCTATCAGACATGAGCAACGAGAAACATCTATTTAACCTCTATTCCTGCACATCATTACACATCAATCGAACAACGACTAAGAACAAAGCCAATTAAATGTATTCAACATGCCATCCATCAATTTTCATTGAGTTTTCATTCTCAAATACCGATAAACAGATAGTATGTTTAACAATAGAGTGATGCATTATAGCGAATCCAATTAATTTCCAGTAA
The DNA here is from genome assembly GCA_021604145.1 of Nitrospirales bacterium. Lineage (GTDB taxonomy): Bacteria > Nitrospirota > Nitrospiria > Nitrospirales > UBA8639 > JAGQKC01. The sequence continues at coordinate 8,880 of BQIX01000065.1, read as the reverse complement.
GTGCCTCAAGCACGATACTTCAACATGCCAATTACTTAAGGTATACTCGCATGGATGCTCTGACAGCAATTAACCTTTTCTAATACGTAGTGGATATGAAAGTTTAGCAATTTGGCATTTTACCGATTCGGTATAACTAAAACGGTTATAAATGGAAATTTCACCCACGACATTACCGTATCAGCCTAGCGCTCACCTACCTGAAGCACGAGCCAACACGAATTCCCGTAAAGATGGGTTGCCCTCTTCCGACGACGAAAATGCACGTGAAGAGACGGCTAAACTTCGTGCGCGAGACAAACAAGTTCGGGCCCACGAGCAAGCTCATAGCGCAGCTGCGGGAGGACTCGCGAAAGGTGGGGCAAGCTTTACTTATGAACGGGGACCGGATGGACGGCAATACGCTGTCGGTGGAGAGGTGAATATCGATACATCTCCAGTTCCAGGGAACCCTGAAGCGACGATTCGAAAAGCCCAACAAATTCGATCAGCCGCATTAGCTCCAGCGGATCCGTCCTCCCAAGATCGTGCCGTCGCGGCATCGACGGCCACACTGGAGGCACAAGCTCGACAAGAGTTACAGGAAGAAAGAGAGGAAGAAAGTTCAGATAGCTCCCATTCTTCAAGCCATCCCAAGATCGACATATTTGTCTAAACGATTACCCTCCGCTCTCTAGCTATTTCTTAGGCTCCACCGTCATCTCTCTCTTAGAAAAGCATTGTGGAACTCGTGAAACATTCGGCCAATAGATTTAATTATAGCGAATCCAAAGACACTTCAGTAGGTTTAGACACGGTCGTTGAATGACCCGGATAAGCCTGATAGGCCCTCATCGTTATGATCTTGCTGCTACGACTGTCCCGATTACAGGTGTCCAAGGCCAGCTGAGGCCTATCAACAAACACCGCGTGATTACTTACTTCAAACATTGGTCTGATAGCAAAGTTATACAATGTAGCACTGTATCGTATCGGTATAACTGAAACGGCTATAAGTAATCTCCTGCGACTCACAGCCACTATAGGCTCCAAGAACCAATCCATTGGAGTATGAACAAAACCTTTCCTCTCAATGAATATTGAGAAATAATCTTCAAAAAATGAATCCGGAAATCCGTTGGGTTCATCCTTCCATAGTTCCTAATGAATTTCTCTTACAATCAATAAACCTTTCAAATATTGCTAGGCATCGCTTGCCCACTACTAGGAGCCTGTTGCCTAAAAATAGAATCTCTTCACAACGAGTGAAAATTACCTTGAAAAAGCCAAACATGCATGTCTTCACTCATCATCAAGACTCGAACTATTTCAAAAATTCGAAGTAAGCCTGGCAAACCTTTTGCTAAATAATTTTTAGCTCCTGAATAGCTCATACACATAAATACAGTTACAAACCAATTACCGGGAATTCAAAAGAGTATGGCAAAAAACTCTCTCCGTTCTGCCAGCGTTGCTTGAACCACCGTCTCAGGACTCTACGTACATTCAAGGAATTATCCATGAACATTGTCACAAAAATGAAACAGGATTGGGACCGTCGGGCAAAGCACCACACGCGGTATTGGATCGCAACGGAAGACTACAAAAATGAAGAGGTCTTTGCTGAATCAGGAAGACAAACGGCAAACGCCATCTTAGGTGCCCTTGGTCCATATTACATGGACACATGGACAGGATTAGATATTGGGTGCGGAATTGGCAGAGTGTTAAAACCGCTTGCTCTCCACTTTCGTCAACTGCTGGGAATTGACGTGTCAGCAGAAATGATTATCAAAAGTAAGGTCTGGCTTCGAGAAACTCCTAATGTGGCAACATTTGAGACATCAGGTGTCGACCTGAGCCTTTTCCCAAATCGTCATTTTGACTTTGTGTATTCCTACGTTGCATTTCAGCATATGCCACGCCTTGTTTTTGACCGATATCTGGAAGAAATTAATCGCGTTCTTAAACATCAAGGGTTCCTCGTATTTCAAATTCCCATTGGAATTCAACCCGATGTCCCAATGGATGACACCATCGCTGTCCGCTTCTATGAATATCACGAACTCCAAAAAAAACTCATACAACGAGGATTTCAATTATTGGAGACTGATGAACAACACCCAGTATCACTTCAACCGAGTGAACAGCGTCGTCACGCGTTTCACGGGTTTTTCTTGGCTCAAAAGGTTGCCACCATTCGCCCGGATATTAATGTGGGCTGGCTACAAGCTGAATGCCAAGAGCACGCCTCTTTTCTTGACACCCATATGTATTTATCCTTTGCAGAAAGTTGTCTTCATCAGGGAGACCCGGACGAAGCCATTCAGACATATGAAAAATTGCTCATTCACAATCCAGGAAGTCTCGAGGCTTGGCTCAAACTGACGACAGCTCTTATCGACCATGGAAAAATTGATCAAGCCATCTCAACATTAACCAACTTAACCCACGCTCACCCAGCTTATCTCGATGGCCATCGAACACTAAAAAATCTTCGACGACGCCAACAATGGAAAAACCACATGCGTCCGACGGGCTAATCTTTCCTCACATTGCCCATGAGGTCTTTCCGAATACATGACTCGGGATCAACCTCGTCTAGGTCCACATTCTCTCTTTTCAAACCCAATGTTTCTGCTATAATCTGGGAGTTATGGCTCATGAGGGGCCAGGAGCAATGATAACCATAAACTTAGGAGGAAGCGCATGGGTAAGAAGTTATTGATGATGGGTTTGACAACGGTACTATCCCTGGGAATCACAGGACTTGCATTTGGCAACCCGCCAAACAATGGCCCTGGCTGCGGATTGGGACACCTTGCCTTATCTGGTGGTGGTGCTAACCAAAATGCCATTGGAGTCCAAGTACTTATGGCCACTTTGAATGGAACAGGCATGCAAACATTCGGTATCAGTTCCGGAACCTCAGGTTGTACAAATGACGGAACCATTGTCATGAAAGAAAAGGCCAATGTCTTTGCTGCGGTCAATCTTGAAAATCTCTCTCAAGAGATGGCACAGGGACAAGGGGAACACCTGGCTTCCATGGCGACGTTAATGGGTATTCCACAAGATCATCATGCAGAATTCTTTGCCATGACTCAAGAAAAATACACCACACTTCTTAATAATGGTGAAACGACGCCAAAGGCCATGGTAAAAGCCTTAAATGATTCAATCGTTGCTCACCCTGTCTTGGCTCAGCTCTCAACGCGATAATCCTCCTCGGGCCCTGGCTCACATGCTGGGGCCCTTTTTCCTTGTTTCTGTCACCTGCCTTGTGTACCTGTCTTTACCCCCAATTCCCTCACACGCAGCTGACGACAATACCTACCTTCGTGAACTCCAAGCCCGTGCGACTCAAGAACGGCTCTTTGCAAAACGCTACTGGCACCTTCTTTTGCATTACCGGCCAAATCTATTAGGGGGACATACGAGTGAGGTTGATGATCCAGGATTCTTTTTGAGCAAGGAAGGCAAACAGAACCCTAAAGCCGAACTCATGGAAACACTCCGCTATTTCTTTTCTGACAAACCAGTCGGCAGATCACAACAACCCGCTCAATGTGCATTCATAGCCCGCTATCATTGGCTACAGACACAACTGAATTTTGACAGTAACAAGTTATCCTCAATGGCGTGCCAACGATTCGATGTTTGGCTCTCAGAGCTGAACCCTCAAAGCATCTCGATTATTTTTCCTTCAGCATTCATGAATAATCCGGCCTCGATGTTCGGTCATACGTTTTTCCGGATCAATCAGGTCGGTCAAACCGAACAGACCAGAATTCTCGCTTACACCATTAACTATGCGGCAGAATTGCCTCCAGATGTCGGACTTGACTATGCCTGGAAAGGAATTTTCGGGGGCTATAAAGGATTCTTTTCAACGTTTCCCTATTACATGAAAGTCAAAGAATATCGAGATATCGAGAATCGAGATATCTGGGAATATCAACTCACGTTGACACCTGAACAAATCCACCGAATGCTCATGCATACATGGGAACTCGGCAACGCATATTTTGACTATTTCTTTTTTAAAGAAAACTGTGCGTATCACATCCTGTCACTTCTAGAGGTTGCCAATCCGAAACTCTACCTGACCAACCAGTACATCTTTTGGACCGTTCCGGCTGATACGATCAGAGCAATCACCGAATACGAAGGCTTAGTTGATGAGCTCAGCTACCGGCCGGCAAGAAGCACTCAAATACAACGCAAACGCGAGAAGTTAACGAAGAATGAAAACCTGTGGCTCGATAAACTCACCGCAGACCCTACGCAAGTCCGAAATCCTCAATTTAAAACGTTGCCCCAAGATCGACAGGTTTTTCTCATGGATCTGGCTTCTGACTATTTACACTACAAAGGCTTAGGAAAACAGGAACAGGGTGAACGTCCCAGACTTCTTGGTCAGCCCATATTGCTGGAACGTAGTAAAGTGAAAGTTCCATCACCACGGTTCAATGTCCGACCATATACGACATCGCCAGAAACGGGTCATCACACATCCAGAGCAAGCATTGGCATGGGATGGCGAGAAGACGAATTCTTTGAAGAATTATCAATACGGGCCGGATATCATGACCTGCTTGACCCGGATACCGGATACACACGAGATGCACAGATTGAATTACTCGCCGCAACGTTTCGCCACTACGAAAAACGCAATCAATTTCGATTGGATCAATTTACCTTTGCCAAAGTTGTCTCGCTATCTCCCATTGATACTCTGTTTCAAACCCCTTCCTGGAAATTTAATATCGGAATGGAAACCATTCGCATGAACAACTGCAAGCTCTGTAGTAATGGAAACTTTAATCTGGGAATCGGCGCGGCAACTGAGACTCAACTATTAAAGAGAGAGGTCTACTTTGCGTTCGCAGAAATGGACGCAAATATCAGTGGAGCATTTGACGAGCACCATCGCGTTGGAGCAGGGACAACAGGCGGGATCGTGACCAATCTCACAGATAACTGGAAAGCCTTACTCTCCATTGGTTATTTTTACTACCCGCTGGGCGACCAATCTGATGACTTCAGATTTTCGATTGGGCAACGCTATACACTGAGTCAAAATTGGGCATTGCGTACAGAATTCAATCACCGAGATGACGATAATGAAGTCATACTTAGACTACAAGCTTTCTTTTAACGGAAAGGAATCTAGTATTCTTTCTATGCATTATGGTCAATTTATCATCCTTTGATGCGCGACAGATAAAATGACTTCTCATGTATAAACGCCAGACAATTTCTAAAATAGAAATCCAACTCCCCCCACAACAGATTGAGAACGATAGTCAAGGGAGAGTTGCTTCCAATGATAATTCGCACTGACATATTTCAGTTCTCCGAATATATATATTTTCTCCATGATATTGACCTGTAACCCAGCAAAATATTGATGTCCGAACGCAAGCGCACTTTCAACATTTTTATTCTTCCTTCCCTCTACGTTCGCATGAATTAAGAATCCGCTTGACGAACCGGCTCCAACCCCGACATACGGGCGTATAGTCTCATGAGGGTACCGGACAATCAGATTCACCATCGAATGAAGAACAATAAGGTCAGCGGTTGATTTCTCAATGCTGCCAATTTGTTGAAAACGGAGATCTCCTGCATTCCCGCCGTACTCCAACTCAATACCGATAATTCTATGAGTAATATCGTGGAATAACCCTATTTTTATCCCCCCTCCTAATCCTCCACCAATCGTCGACTGCTGGACAGAACGGCCATGAGCCTGAACATCACTATCTGAATCTGAAGGCATGCTTCCTTGTGCATATCCTCCCAAATAAATATCAATCTCATCCAGTGCCATGAGTTCATCTGTAGAACCAACAAGGATCACTACTACCACCAGCAAGCATATTCTTTTCATAAAGATGATGTATGGAGAAGGAAGGTGATTTATATCTCTTTCACGTAATGGTAAAAATACACTTCCAGCTAAGCAAAAAAAAGGGTCCCTCCGACATTCACAGATCGGCGGAACCCTTTCTAACATTTCAGAGAAAAACTTTTGTGAGACAGACTATATTGCGAAGCTTAATTCCCTCGAGCAACAGTACAGAGCTGTGTATACACTCCCCAGACAATATGCTTCAACTCGTAGGTGACGTAGACAAGCTTGTTCATTCCTCCGTCAGCCATTGCTGCCTCTACAGTGTTATCGCCTTTGGCGACAATTCCTAGTATCTGGGTGCTACACGATTTTCCCGTTTTCGTTGGGGTAGCGCCATTGTCTAGAACCTGGGTTCCCCCTTTGACATCGGAATAGATACCAGCCATAGCAAATGAAGCACTTGGCTGATTGAGTGAACCAATTCCACATCCTGTCAATGTGAGAGCATATAGTCCAACACCAAAAAGAACGAGAAATCTTTTCATCGCATCTCCTCCATAAATTGTTAATAGAACACGAACCGTACTGGGTCTAGTTTTTATACCTAACTCACTTCACCTATCATGTCAAGAAACATATTGTCCTGACGGTGAAACGCTTCTTCCCAGATAAACAAATGATAGAGCAGGTAAAACTTTATGACAGGTATTCGTCGATGCGGAGATGAAAAATCTGAATGAGAACTAGACGTGAAAAGTACTTTTCAATGAAACACTTGAGGAAATAGCTGAAGAGAAAACCCATACAAGAAGAGTTTATGGAATTTCTTATAAATCCAATCCTAAACGTGCGGGGGCAAGACCACTTTTATCAGCACGTGATATTTGTGAGGTCGGAATATACTGGGCATAGGTGTTCACGAGCTCAAGATTCTCTTCAGAATGTTCTGTCATAGGACTAATCGCCAGATCAGTATAGTGCATTTTCTTTGGATCGTTTTCGATACGTTGACGTAGACGGTTCAACCTCCATCCCAAACGCATCCAACGGTAACTTTTAGTGAGTTCATCTTGAATTCTATGGGCATAGAAAAGAAATGGCGACTCTAAAGAAAATCCTGGCCGTCGCATCTTTCGTGCTTTTTTACGAAACATCCCTCCTTCTAATGGATGGATGCCCTCATAGGTAATTGAACCATAGAAGCATAGGAGAAAAAACATGACCTTCACCACACTTTGTCCTTTTGCTGCTGCACGTCGCATCACGGTTTCAAAATGCTCAAATGTATAGTACTGCCGCCATGCTTTTTGATAGACCTCTTGCCATTCTTGTCTTGACATGCGGGGATGATCGGTTGTGACATGTTCCAAATCATATTTATTCATGTCAGTGTCCATCGCCACATGACGAAGAGAGAGATTCTTATGGTCTTCTGAGCCAGGCAGGGGGGTTAAACAAAAAAATTCAAGAAGATCGATGGGTAATTCTTTTTTAATAATTTCAATATCGTGGGCAATACTCTCAGGCGTATCTTGGGGAAACCCAAGAATATATCCAGCCACAATCGTACACCCATGACTTTTCCACGCCTGTAACATCGCCCGATATTCCCAAATTTTGTTCTGACGTTTTTTGGCACCGACAAGCGATTGAGGATTCAGCGTTTCAAGACCCATGAAAATATTATAACAACCGGCGCGAACAGCCTTCTCAATAAATCGTGGGATCTTGTGACATACCGTATCGACCTGAATGGCCAGGGAAAGCGGAAGTCCTTCACCTTCTCGAAGTTGAATCAGGCGATCGAGGATTTCTTCCCACCCTTTGTTTCTGGCAAAATCATCATCGGTAATAAAGAATCTTCTAATCCCTTGCTGAAGATTGGCCCGCACTAATTCTTCAATATCATCTGCCGACCTCCAACGTGAGGTACGGCCCTGCACATTAATGATCGTGCAAAAACTACATTGAAAGGGACAGCCTCGACCAGCATCAAAACTTGCAAGACGCCGAAAGGTTTTCCGAACAATATTGAGTGGTAAAATAGGAGGCGGTGCGTTTTGTAAAGAAGGGTTATCCGACAAAAAATTGTAAAGAGGTTTTAAATTTCCCTGCTGAGTATCACGAAGTACTTCATCAAAATGATTCTCAGCTTCACCGGCAAACATTGATATTCCGAGTTCCATGGCATCCTGTATTTCCGCAGGAATCTCCGGCAACATCGCCAAACACCCACTGACATGAAATCCACCGACAATCACCGGAATTTTGGCATCAAGAAAAATCTTGCCCAGATCAACGGCACGAGGAAATTGATTGGTTTGGACACCAACAAATCCAACCAGCCCTTTCGCTCCATGTTTAAACTGCCTAATGATACGCTTGATCGGGATAACCGTATTGGTCTCGTCAAAGGCATGGACCGTAAGGGTGATATCTTTCCCTAAAACCTCACGGTCAACACAATCCACTGCAATGGCGTGTAATGCTGCTAAGCTATTCGAAGGAATCGCCGACCGTTCCCATTGAATAACGTACCCTTGGTCATCATAATGAGAAGGTTTGATGAGGAAGAGGTGGAATGGTTGTAGTAGGCTCACAATTCTGTAAGCCTACCACGTGAGAAGAATATCTAGGAAGGATTTTTTCTGAATCCAAGACAAAACGCCATCGTGAGAAAGTCAAGTCGTCTCGTCAATTAACCACCGTGTTGAGACTTATGCACGGCATCAACTCTCATCACCAGGAACAAAAACAAGAAAATCTCGCTACTGAAGAAATAGATAATCTGGTTATTTTTTCTTAACCGCTGTGCCCGTTACCGTAAAGCTATAGCCATTGAGAATCCAAGCCCAAAACCACCTTTCACTAATGGTTGGATTAACTAATCGTGTAGCTCCCTTGCTGCTCAGGGCTTCGTTGTAGGCTGCTTGAAATCGATCATTTTGTTTGATAGGGATAAATTGGAACAACATCAACCCTGTGGAATTACCGGTCGCTGGCCCGAGGACTTCTTCATCTGGCCCTGGAGGAGCGGTGGG
>BQIX01000064.1 GCA_021604145.1 Nitrospirales bacterium | reverse complement strand
TTCACCTGGATGGGCTGGACCATTACCAAAGGTACGGTTGTCCGTATATAATAATCTGGTGCTCCCGTCTGCCAAGCGAACTAGGTAATCATGCCCTTTCACATCAAGAACTTCTCCACGTAGCATTGAACCGTCCCCCATTGACCCTCTCCTCTTGCAAAAATATTTACGCCACCAGACGTGACTCGTCCAGAAATATGCATAATGCACGCCGGGTGAAATCATGCCATCAAGATAACCAGAGTCCTTAAAATATTGGGGATTTCGAATAGAACGATGAAAGAAGACCCAATCTCACATGAGAGGTTGGACATAATGTCCAGAACGAGAAAAAAGTTTCGCGACAGACCTTCCCCGAACGTGTTGAGTTAGGAATGGAGGTAAAGAAAAATTGAAGAGAGAGAATCTTAACAGTCAACGAAATGGGGGAAACTATAGCAGACCGTATTCTTTTAGCTTACGCTGAATCGTTTTACGATGCACGCCCAACACCTCAGCGGCACGAAACTCATCACCTCCGAAAGCTTCAAGGACCCGAAGGATATGCTCCCGTTCAAGTTGTTCTAGAGTCTTCCAGCCATTCTGAACAGTGGATTTCGCGTGGGAGAAAGTAATCGCTTCAGGCAAGTCCTGAGGAAGGATTGTTGAATGTCCCGCCAAGACCGCGGCATGCTCAATCGTGTGCTCTAGCTCACGAATATTCCCTGGCCAATCATACTGCATCAACATCGCCATAACCTGAGAACTGACGGCAGTAACTGGCATCGACCCAGTCCGGCCGTGTTTTGCAAGAAAAAAGTCCACAAGTTCCGGAACATCCTGAAGGCGATCTCGAAGAGGAGGTAATGTCATCGCCACAACGTTCAATCGATAGTATAAATCTTCGCGAAATTTTCCGGCTTCCACTAACTTCTTTAAATTCTTATTGGTCGCGGCCAAAATACGTACATCGACAGGAATGGACTCCACTCCCCCGACACGGCGAATTTCATGTTCTTGAATCACACGCAATAATTTACTTTGCAGAGCCGGAGAAATATCACCGATCTCATCTAAAAAGCAGGTCCCGTGCTGAGCCGACTCCAGCAATCCTTTCTTACTGGAAATCGCGCCAGTAAAGGCTCCTCGTTCATGTCCGAACAATTCACTTTCTAAGAGGTTTTCCGCCAACGTTCCACAATCGACCGCTACGAAAGGACCATCTTTGCGTAAGCTATTGGCATAGATGGCACGGGCAATCAGTTCTTTGCCTGTTCCACTTTCTCCTTGAATCAAAACCGTCGAGTTCGTCGGGGCAACACGAGCGATTAGTTTGTACACCACCACCAACGCCGGACTTTTACCCTGAATGTTATTCAAAGGATTGGAGGGTAGAGTCTGTTCACGAACACTCCACGTTTCTGCAACTAACCGCTTGTGATCTAAGGCACGACGAACGACTGTTCGAATTTCATCTAAAACAAAGGGTTTGCTCAAATAATCAAATGCTCCAGCCTTTATGCCCTCAACAGCCGTACGTAATGATCCGTAAGCTGTTAAAAGAATCACTTGAATCTCCGGCTGCCGTTCGTGAATGGAGGTCAACAATTCAATGCCATTGATTCCCGGCATCTGAATATCACTGAGGACAACATCAGGAGGCTTCCCAGTCATGAGATCCAATGCCGTTTGACCGTCATGGGTCATGTACACCTCGTAGCCCTCTTTTTCCATAATTTCATGGAGTAAGGCGCAGGTTTCTACATCATCATCAACGATCAAGACGCGAGCCGGTGACATTAGGTTCTCTCAGTCCAAGATGGGAGCCACATTAAAAAATTTGTGCCGTTTCCCACATCACTTTGTGCCGTCAACTTACCATTATGTTGTTGGACAATTTCCGAGGCAATGGCTAATCCTAACCCGGTTCCTTCTCCAAGACCTTTGGTGGTAAAAAAAGGCTGAAAGATCGATTCAAGCAGTTCGGGAGGAATCCCTGTCCCTGTATCACGAATCTCAATACAAATTCCTGGTTCATGGTCAAGAGTTCCTGGCCCATGTTGCGGCCATGCGCTCACCGTCAAATGCCCACCGTCAGGCATCGCATCAATCGCATTGTCGATGAGATTATTGAAGGCTTCCTGAATCTGAGGGAAGTCTGCGCTCGAAAGCGGCAGCGATGAAACATAATGAGTCTTGAGCTGAATCCCCTGCTTTTCAAGAATTGGTAGAAACAATTGCATGGCTTGATCTAAACATTGCGGAATTGAAACCGGCTCAAGTGACAATGTCGGAGTTCTCGCAAAATTCAATAAATCTTGCATAACCGTATTGAGTCGGTGCGTTTGCTGAAAGATGATACGAACCCTCTGTTGGACCTCAGGCGAAAGTTGAGAATCTTCCAGCAACAGTTGAAGGTGTCCTGAAATCGCAGTCAACGGGGTCCCAATTTTATGAGCCATTGTTGCTACGAGTTTTCCAAGAACGGCTAAACGCTGCTGTCTCAGCAACTCCCGTTGATCTCCTACCAAACGTTCATTCACTTGGGAAAGCTCTTCCTTTCGTTGCTTGAGATCTTGCGTGGTCTCTCGAATTGTATCCTCCTGTGGCCGGCAATGGACCCTATTGTTACCGCCCGAAGTCTTCATCAATCTTCTCGAATTCTTCACTCTGTCAAATACCACGCCTTTTTGTCCACACCACCCAAGTTAGGCCCGCCTAATTGTAGATGGAGGACGAATCAACCAGGGAAACACTGTCTCGTGACGCGCCGTATGGTGGCACCTATCGCGAATCCCAATACGTTCCAACGGTGTGCTGAGGCCTTAAACGTTCCAAGACCAAGCGTGATTGATGGACAATCCAAAATAGGGACATCATAATCCTTTAGATGCCAGCATCAAAGTATCCGAGTCACTCGGTGTCATGGTCCACGTTAAACATTAGAAGTTTATTGAACGAGCGATAACCCATCCTTCGCGAGCGCGTAAGGGAAAAGTCCCTTCAATAAAATTCTGCCCTAGAGACCATATAGGCAATGCAAAGGAAGTACCTAATCCTTCCCAAGAAATTTCACTCTGGCCATTACAAGAAAACTGCCTTAAAATTAGAGATTCGTCTTTTTCCCTATGAATTCACCCTCTACGAAGCAGACAACTTGTCCCGCGTACAGACAACTTGTCTGGAACCAAAACTCAACGCACCCATTATCAACAGATACTGCTTTTAATGACAGCGATGCTCAGGATTTTAGATGGAAAATAGTGGAATAGATATTGCTCCATCTATAGAGGACTGAACACGTATACAGTTTGAGGTAACACAAAGTGCTCATGATTATTGCGGAGGAATGAATGAATGAAATCGTATGGTCTTCGACACTCATAAAGACGTACCAAATATTGTATCCTGTCCCTCGGCTTGTGCCTGTTCTCGTCTACGCACTCACATTGATTGCGGTTCCCTTTCTATCAAAAGACACTTCATTTGCATCAGAACCTCAGCAGCAGGAACAAGCCGGCAAGAAAACATCCATCCTTGAGGCATCGGTGTTTTCACATGCGTTGAGGCAGGTCGCACAGAAGGCACATGCCTCGGTCGTCAATATCACGGTGAAAACTCATGTGATGGATAAGACCGGCCTGTACGAACCCTTTCCTTTCTTCAATAACCCTTTTCCTCAACAATATTTCGACCCCGACACGGTTCCTGACGAAGAAATTCCCCTCCCGGAGAGTCCTGGACGATTCTCCGCCTCCGGAGTGATCATCAGTTCAGATGGGTACATTCTGACCAACTATCATGTTATTGATCAGGCATACGATATACGTGTCTTACTTGATAATAAACGATCATTGCCGGCACAAGTCGTCGGACAAGATCCTAAAACCGACCTGGCTGTTTTGAAAATCAACGCGAATAATCTTCCTGCATTAACTTGGGGCGATTCACGCGATGTCAAAGTTGGCGAGATAGTGATGGCAATCGGAAATCCATTTGGACTGAACCAAACCATCACGATGGGGGTGATCAGTGCCGTGGGTCATGCAAGCCTCGATGTCATTGACTACGAAAGTTTCATACAAACCGATATCGTCGTCCACTCAGGTCTTTCCGGTGGAGCACTCATGAACCTCAAAGGCGAGCTCATAGGAATCACCACGGCGTTACTCCGTGAAAGCCATGGCAATATGGGAATTGGCTTTGCCATTCCAAGCCAACTGGCCAATACGATCTCGACGTTATTACGCCAACATGGAGAGGTGATTCGTGGATGGATGGGAATCGCCACACAGAAGTTGACGCCAGCTATTGCGAAACAACTCAACGACCCAATCGCCAAAGGTGTCATTATCACTGAATTGGCGAACAATGGACCGGCAGATCGTGCTCAATTTCAACGTAGGGATATTATTCGATCCTTTCAGGGAAAAGCCGTGAACGAACCGCGACAACTTCAAGCCTTTGTTGAAACAACCAAACCGGGCACCCAGGTCACGATTACACGTTTTCGTGACGGACAAGAAAAAGACATGACGGTAACAATCAGGAAATTTCCTTTCAAAACCCGCTCGCCGCCTCAACTGAAACCGGTCAATGAAGTTCACATTTTGGGTGGCGTCACAGTTGAAGCAGTTCCCAAGGATTTTGCGCAAGGAAAGGGTGGCGTGCTCGTCAGCACTGTTACCCCCGGAAGTTTGGCAGACACTCAAGGGTTAGAGGAAGGCGATATCATTCTAGACATTAATCAAACATCAATGCGAACCATCAAAGACTTTCTCCAACAACAAAACATCTTGAAACGGAAGGATACAGCTCTTCTTCTCATTCGACGTGAGAACACCTCAATGTTTCTAACTATTTCTTCAAATACGTGAGATTACCCAGTAAATACCAATGTTTCAGGCTTCAAACCACTTGATAAACCTAAAAAATCCTGTATAGTCACAAAAGCAATTTTGATGCTAAAGTATTTTGGATTGAATTGATCTATCCAAGACTCCAATATTTACGTTCAACAGAATGCTTTTTTAGGCAAAGTTGCGTTCGAAGGGGTATCAATTGAAATTTTCAAGGTTATTCTTGGCATTGTGTTGTCTTGCGATCCTCACACCTCCATCGTATTCTACCGCTGAGTTGATTTTAGATTATAGCCCAAAACTGATCGTCGGATGGATCGAAAAGGTTCAAATCCTCCCAGAAAATATTCTTCTTCACGCCAAAGTTGATACCGGAGCCGATACGTCTTCACTTAATGTGTCAGGGCTCTCAGATATTGTTCGTGATTCGGAGCGCTGGGTAAAATTTACCGTGACTACAAAGGAAGGGCAAAGCGTCAATCTTAAGAAACCAGTCCACCGGTACGTCAAGATCAAAAGAAAAGGGACGCACTCTCAACGACGGCCAGTGGTGAAATTTGATTTGTGCTTAGGAAATATTTATAAAAAAAATGTGCAAGTCAACCTCGCCGATCGAAAAAACTTCAAATTTAACATGCTCGTTGGTCGAAACTTCCTCAAACGCACGGCGGTTGTTGATTCCTCCGAGACCTACAAACATGAACCCAATTGCGTAAAAGAAGAATAGGCATTCTTGAGCAAGCATCATCTGTACTTACTGGTTCTGTGTTTATCAGTCGTTGGCCTAGGCCTATTTCTCTACAAGGCTGCCATCCTGCAGTTCCCCTTAGTCCCGCAAACACAGGCTGAACTTTGGAACGTCGAAGTCCATCTCACGTTTTTCGCCAAAAACAAGCCGGTGAAGGCATCTCTGGCGTTACCCAGGAACACTCGCCGATATGCGATCGTCGATGAAAACTTTATTTCTCAAGGATATGGGTTAACCACGGTCAAAGATGATGAGAACCGACGAGCCACCTGGTCTATACGGAAAGCAAATGGGAAGCAACACTTATATTACCGAGCCACGGTTCGGCGAGTTGAAGTTGATGATCCACACACGGAGTCTCGACTTCCTGCCATTTCCATCCCCCCCCTACTCGGCGCACAATTGGCAGCCGCTCAAGCACTCTTAACTGACATTAAAGAAAAGTCAGCCGATGCCACCACGCTTGTGGCCGAACTCTTCTCCCGGATGAAACATCCGAACGCCGACCCCAACCTTCAGTTGCTCCTTTCGAAAGATTACACACCAGAAAATAAACTGGAACTGGCCACCGACATTCTGGATCTTGCCAAAATCCCAAATCGAATTGTCCATGGAGTCCGTCTCGCCGAATTTCAACGACAAGCCACAATTGTTCATTGGTTACAAATTTTTGAGCAGGGCGAATGGAAGTCACACGATCCAGAAACAGGCAGTCCCGAAATTCCAAGCAACTACTTCACCTGGTGGCGTGGACTCCAGCCGTTAACAGAAATCGATGGCGGAGATAGACTCACCATGACCATGACCGTCGCCCCCAACCAGGAAGAGGCCATACAGGCGGCCATGTATCACACCCAACTCGCTTCCCCGGAATTATTAGAATTTTCTCTCTTTAGCTTGCCTCTTGAGGCACAGGCGGTCTATAGGATTTTACTTATGGTTCCAATGGGAGCCTTGTTGTTACTCATACTTCGGAATGTTATTGGGATAAAGACATTTGGGACGTTCATGCCCATTCTCATGGCCTTGGCTTTTCGTGAAACTCAATTAATCTGGGGAATTATTCTGTTTTCATTTGTTGTAGCTTTAGGATTGGGAGTGCGTTTTTATCTCGAACACCTCAAGCTTCTCCTTGTTCCCCGCCTGGCCTCTCTTCTCATTATTGTGATATTACTGATGGCCACACTCAGTGTCCTCAGCCATAAGCTTGGACTCGACCGTGGGCTCTCTGTTGCGTTGTTTCCCATGGTCATTCTCACGATGACGATTGAGCGTATGTGCATCGTCTGGGAGGAACGAGGGGCAAGTGAATCCATTCAGCAAGGACTAGGGAGTTTAGCTGTCGCCTCTCTTACGTATCTCGCGATGACGATGCCCTACATGGAACACCTCCTCTTTGTGTTTCCGGAATTGCTGTTACTCTTCCTCGCCGGCACATTACTCATGGGACGATACTCGGGATTCCGGCTCCTCGAACTTCGTCGATTTAAAGCCTTAACGCAATAAAGTCGACCAGGGCATAAACTTTCATGTTTTCACTCAGTAAAGCATTAGCCAAACATGGAGTGTTGGGATTAAACCATCGCAATGCGGGCTACACGCTCTGGCACAACCCCCGTCATCTCTTCCCGCTTGTTGATGATAAGGTCACCACAAAGCGACTCGCTGAAGAGGCAGGTTTAGCCGTTCCAAAACTCTACGGGATCATTGAGATTGAACGACAGGTTCGTGGGCTCGCCGCCTTGCTCAAGCCCTATGATGACTTTGTGATTAAACCGGCACAAGGTAGCGGAGGTGATGGCATTGTGGTCATTACGGGCCGACGAACCCATCGTTACCGGAAAGCAAGTGGACAATTTACCACCCAAGAAGGTATCGATCACCATGTGTCGAACATTCTCAGTGGTCTGTATAGCCTTGGCGGACACCCCGACAAAGCCTTAATTGAATATCGCGTGAAGTTTGACCCTGTCTTTGAAAAGATCAGTTTCCAAGGAATTCCAGACATCCGCATTATTGTCTTCCTTGGTGTTCCCGTCATGGCTATGGTTCGTTTGCCAACCCGCATGTCGGATGGCAAAGCCAATCTCCATCAGGGAGCGATCGGCGCGGGCATCGACCTCGCAACGGGTCGTACATTAAGCGGCGTCTGGAAAAATGAGATTGTGAAGGAACATCCAGACACGGAACAATCCATAACAAACGTCCAAATTCCGCATTGGGAAACGTTATTGTATCAATCCGCACAATGTTACGAACTCACAGGGCTCGGATATCAAGGGGTCGATCTTGTATTGGATAAAACCCAAGGTCCACTCATCTTAGAACTCAATGCCCGCCCAGGCTTGAACATTCAAATTGCCAATCAAGCCGGCTTACTACCAAGGCTGCACATGGTTGAACAAGAATCCAAAAACCTGGTTAAACTTGAGGATCGCGTGGCCTTTGCGACGCAACATTTCGGATCATCCTCACATGAAAGCCAATCAACCGTTGAGGCTTGAATCCTCCCACCCTTGATCACTCTTTTGAAACTCAGGAAAAAAGAAAAGACAAACCGGAGAATTTGAGGGAGAGCAATGCAACCGCTCGACCCTTCACGAAACAAACCTTAACTAGGCAAGCGACTCAAGAAGCTCATTATTCGGTGAGAAAATCATCAGCATCAAACAGCCATCTTCCGTCGAAGTCTCATGATGAACGGTTCCAGCCTCTGCACGATGATAATCACCAGGATACAGTAAATATCCGCCACAGAACAATGACCCTTCCAGAACATAAAGCTCTTCAGGAGAGGTATGCCGATGAGGCATGTAACGGCTATGAGGTGCCATACGTGCAAGAACCGTCATTCGCCCATTAGTTTTATCGAATGAAAGAGGCTTGACACGAATACCAGGTTCGACATCACGCCACAGATCGTCTGTCGATCGAACGACAGTGAATCCTCCTTCTTTAGTTGACCTGTCAGGTTCGCGGGTTGGTTCTGCCCCTTTAGCTTTTTGCTCAGCTGCGACACGTTGCAATAATGTCGCACGAAGCGAAGCAGGTGGGGCTATAGGTGCCACCGAAGAACCCAGTAGTCCTGCAATGTCCTGAAAATCTTTGACGGCCTGACAGGTCGCACATCCTTCGGCCACAATTTTTTCAAAGGTCTCCCGCTCTAGCCCTTCAAGCGCACCCAATGCATACAGTGCAGCCTGTTCGAGCATTTCATCGCTGGGTTCTTGAGGAGTCACGAGATAAGACCTTTTTCCAATGGACCAAGAATGTTTCGTAATTTTACCATACCTAATCGTACCCGAGTTTTCACGGTCCCAAGCGGCTCTCCAATCTGAGCGGCAATCTCACGATGTGTGAGTCCTCCAAAATAGGCCATCTCAATCGCTTTCCGTTGGTCGGAGGTCAAAGAGGCCAATGCTTGCTGAAGAACACGACGTTGTTCACTAGACGCGCTCGACTCTTCAGGATTCGCCTTTGTTGCCGGGGCATCTTCAATCGTGTCTAGCGATTGTCTACTAGTTCGCTCTTTCTGATTGGAGCGAAGTCGATCAATGGCACGACTTCTGACTAAGACCGTTAACCACACAATCGGTTTGCCACGCTTTTGATCAAACTCGCAAGCTTGACGCCATACTTGCATATACACGTCCATCGTGACTTCTTCGGCAAGCATTGGATCATTCAGGATACGGAACGCCAACCCATACACATGAAAAGACGTCTGGTCATATAAACGTCCAAGCGCCTGCTCATTTCCCTGAGCCACATTCGCGATCAGATCCACTAATTGCTGATCCTGACAGCCGAAAGCTGTTTCTACCTGCACATCCGAGTCGGACACACTACCCATCCTTTAGTTAATACGGGCTGATAACTCCAGATGGATTCCTATTGCATCAAGAAAGTTCCATTTGAACATGGGTGGGAATGATCACTTTATCACACATAAAAAATCACATCTACGGAATTTTCGACAAAAGTTGAGCAATGATTTGAAAGCATAATCGAGAGTAGTGAAGAAATTTTTAACAAAAGAGATCCAAAGAGATCCATCGTCTCGTAACGTTAATAAACCAAAAGGAGCTTTACAATGAAATACACGCAAGAGGCGAAATTTAGTATTGTCATAGCACTCTCACTGAGTGTCCTGGTGGGCTTTCCAAGCTTTTCTCGAGCTGATGCGATCTACAACGTTATTACTCTTGGCGGTTTGAGCATCACCGATTACTCCAATCATTCAGGGACACTTGGATCAAAACCTGACGATTTGCAAATCACAGGCAATGCCTTCGTGATTGAAGCTGATTCAATAGCCGAGGGCAACGCATTTACCGATCAATTTGCCGACGCTGCGGTCATTGGCCATAACACGAATGACCTGCTCGTTAACGATGGTCTTTCTCAACAAGCAATTGCCACGGGTGAGGCCATCTCAGGAACTGCCTCGTCATTTGCCTTTACCCAGGGAATTCTTGCAATCAACAATCTTTCTCAAACCGAGTCATATATGATCGATTTCGAGGCAGATTGGTCATATCTGGTAGATACGAACGCCACACCTGTTACTGCTCAATTTGCTATTGCGGTCAGTGAAATTTCTCTCGAAAGCCATATCTATGGCTCCTTGTTGGATCTTACGGTGAGTTCAGACTCTGATTTCGGCGGTGGTCTGCTTACTGACAACAGAACTCAACTATTTTCAATTTCTCTTCTTCCAGGTGATTCGGATGTGTTGAGCCTCACCATCAACGCAGCAGGAGTTGCAACGACGGCCGCACCAGTACCCGAGCCATCAACACTGGCGTTGTTTGGAATGGGACTGCTCGGGACAGCAATCATAAAATGGCGCAAACAACAATGCAGAGTGAGACATCTGCAACAAGAATTTCGTCAAAAATGTGTGCAACTCACCGAACAACTTTAACTATTTTACCGGCAACCATTTACTTTCCTGGAGGTCCTGACATGAGAAGTTCGAATAGACAAACACTCGTAGCCCTGATGCTGATAACGTGTATGGCAGCGCCAGCCTTCGGTGCCAGCCATCGGGAGGCCCCAGCTATTGCGATGGACCCTGAGGCGGATATTACAGATGTCTACGCTTTCCGAAGCTGGACCGATCCCAGCAAGGTGATATTCATCATGAACGTGATTCCAGCTCAAGAGCCGAGCGCTGGCCCCAACTACTTCAATTTCGATGACGATGTCCTCTATCAACTCCACCTCGACACGAACCAGGATGGAAAGGCTGAAGATATTGTCTACAATTTTCGTTTCAAAACAGAGATTCGTCCACCATTTAAGGACTTACCGGTTGCCTACGCTGGCGTCGATTCAGTTCCAGGACTTCCACCCGCGATCAGTGCGCTTGACGGTCCTGGGTCAGAAGGTCTTGGAATGCGCCAAAGCTACACCGTCACTGAGGTCAAAGGCAAAAAGCGCCGTCATCTTGGAACTGGGAAGATGTTTGCTGTCCCATCGAACATCGGTCCACGTACCATTCCGGACTATGAGAGCCTAACGACCCAAGGAATCTACGACCTGAAAAACGGCGGAAACGTCTTTGCAGGCCAGCGAGATGAGACCTTTTATATTGATCTCGGGGCCACATTTGATACGCTGAATTTCCGGGCGACCCCCATATTGAGCTCTGACCAAGATGGTGACGATTCCGTGAATCCATTTGGTCAAGATATGTTCTCGGGCTTCAACGTCAATACACTGGCCATTGCCGTACCCATTGCAGAGATCACCGACGATCCAAACGCGGTGATCGGTATGTACGCTTCCACAAGTCGCCAACAAATTAGGGTATTGAGAACAAATGGCAAGGTAAGAGATTTAGGAAAGTTCATTCAAGTCGCGCGCATGGCCAACCCCCTGGTGAACGAACTCCTCATTGGAACCGGAAAGAAAGATCTATGGAACACCACCGACCCAATTGAAGAGGGCAACTTCATTGACTTCTACCGTAATCCTCGACTGACGGCAGTCATGAACCTTGCATTTGGGACTTCTTTCCCCACAACTGGCCGCACTGATCTGGTGAATGTGCTTCTCAAATACCCTGGTCCAAATCAGAATGGTGTCTGCACGAAAAAGAAAGATGACTCCTGTTCTGAACTGTTGCGAGTAAATCTTAGCATTGATCCAACCCCACCAGTATCTCAGAACCGCCTTGGCGGTTTGGCTGGCGACCTCGCGGGCTTTCCAAATGGCCGACGGCCAAATGATGACGTCACAGACATCGTGTTACGTGTCGTCGCCGGAATCCTTGTAGATCCAGATAATGTGCCAAACCTGGGAGATGGCGTGAACTTCAATATCGGAGCCTTAGGGTCAAATGTGACAGCCAACGGGATTGCTACACAATTTCCTTTCCTGCCCAGGCCGCACGATGGGCGTAATCGTCGGCATATCGATTGTGACGAAGCAGGAGCCAATCCGTGCAACTAACGGATATATAGGACACAGCAGCGTACACCATCCTCCCCCTTTCCCTTAATGGTGGAAAGGGAGGGGAATTGAGGAAAAAAGCTTTCACGATCATGATAAACGGTCTCAACATACGTCTACTCAGCTTGGCCATAATTTTTCAGGTAGGATCTATCACAAGCCTTTGGGCCGAACCGTACATTCCTCAGAATGATTCCGTCGTGTTAGAGCAGCTTCCGACAACTAGTAACCCACAAATCCAAAAACTCCACAAACTTCGAACGCAGTTATCAAACAGTCCAAATGATCTGACGCTCGCGACTCGTCTTGCACGAGCCTATATTCAATTGGGGCACATCAACGACGACCCTCGTTATGACGGATACGCTCAAGCGGCACTCATGCCTTGGTGGAACTTGAGTCATGCGCCGACAAACGTTCTTATTTTACGGGCGACCCTTCGACAACGCCAACATGACTTCGACAGTGCCCTTCAGGATCTTGACCGAGTGCTGCAACAACAACCTCGTCATGCCCAAGCATGGCTCACGCAGGCCGTTATCCAAACGGTACGGGGACACTATCATGAGGCTCGACGAAGTTGCCTCCTCTTGCGGCGACTCACGAACACCTTGGTTTCAACAACATGTCTGGCTCATGTGATGGGTTTAAACGGGCATGCGCAAGAAAGCTTTCAAACATTACAGACAGCCATTGAGAACGAGACGGCATCCTCAGGAGAAAAACTCTGGACCCTGACAATCCTCGCTGAAATGGCCATGCGGCTAGGCAACACGTCAGAAGCTGAACGTTATTTTCAAGACGCACTCGCAATCGATAACCAAGACACCTATATCTTAGCGGCCTATAGCGATTATTTGTTAGATCAACATCGACCGGCAGTGGTTCGACCTCTTCTTGAAAATACCCTCCGCTCCGATGGGTTGCTCTTACGATTCGCTCTTGCGGAACAAGAACTCCACACTCCAACCTTGCAGCAGCATATCGAGACATTAAAGGCACGTTTTGCAGCAAATCGATTGAGAGGCGATGCGCGA
>BQIX01000063.1 GCA_021604145.1 Nitrospirales bacterium | reverse complement strand
GCCCAACCAAAATCACCATCGATGCCCATGACCTCCCCTGTCGAACGCATCTCAGGACCTAACAACACATCCTTGGCTCCAAGCTTGGTGAATGGGAACACCGCCTCTTTCACCGACATATGTGTCAGTGTTGGAGTTTCAGTAAATTGTAATTCTGCTAAAGTGTGTCCAAGCATGACTTTGGTCGCGAGCTTTGCCAATGGCACGCCAATGGTCTTACTGACAAATGGGACCGTACGAGATGCACGTGGATTGACTTCTAAGACAAAAACCTGATCACCCTGAACGGCAAATTGAATATTCATGAGACCGACAACATTCAACGACTTTGCCAACGCAATGGTTTGTATCGTAATTTCCTCAATGATTGAGGGCTTTAACGAGTAAGGTGGTAAGGAGCAAGCGGAATCTCCGGAATGAATCCCAGCCATTTCGACATGTTCCATAATCCCGGCGACCACGACCTCTTGACCGTCAGATATGGCATCGACATCAACTTCAATGGCTCCATCCAAATAGTGATCAATCAATATGGGGTGTTGCTCAAGATTGAAGGCATGCATATGGAGATACCGTGCAAGTGAGTCGGCATCGTAAATAATCTGCATCGCACGACCACCTAATACATAGGAGGGTCGCGCCATGACCGGGTACTGAATGGTTTCCGCAATATGATGGGCTTCATCGTGACTTTGAGCCATCCCGCTTCTCGGTTGTCGTAAATTCAATTCATTGATTAACGCACCAAATCGTTTTCGATCTTCCGCCCGATCAATGGCATCTGGACTGGTGCCCAAAATCGGGGCACCAATCTCGGCTAACGACCACGAGAGTTTCAATGGTGTTTGTCCGCCAAACTGCACGATGATGCCAAAGGGGTTTTCAACCTCCAGAATGTGTGACACATCCTCCATGGTCAACGGTTCAAAATAGAGGCGGTCTGAAATGTCGTAATCCGTGCTCACCGTTTCAGGATTACAGTTGACCATGATCGTTTCAATGCCTTCTTCTTGAAGGGCCATGGCGGAATGCACACAGCAATAATCAAACTCAATCCCTTGCCCAATTCGATTGGGACCGCCACCTAAAATAATTACTTTCTTTCGATCTGTGGATCGCGCTTCACAGGCCGTTCCATAACTTGAGTAGAGGTATGGGGTGTGGGCTTCAAACTCTGCCGCACAGGTATCAACGCGCTTATACGTAATATGCAGAGGCGAACCGGGGTTGTCAGCCAACGCTTGCACAGTTTTCAATGGTTGCTTCAAGAGGTGAGTGAGACGCGCGTCGGCAAATCCCAGTTGCTTCGCTCGTTTGTACAGATCCGCCGTGATTGAAGGGCGCGTATGAACAATGGCACATTCAAACTCCACGAGTTGCCGAATTTCTTCAAGGAACCACGGATCAATATGCGTGATGGCATAGAGTTCATCAGCGGACAAGCCAACTCGGAATCCATCAGCTATCTGCCACATGCGATCAGCGGTTGGTGTTTGCAGCGCAGCGCGAATCTCTGTCATCACTTCTTGATCCGTCTGAGCCGTCTGATTCGTTTGATAGAGTCCATCCAATCCATATAATGAACAGAGCCCGAACCGGTCAGTTTCCAATGAACGAATAGCTTTTTGCAGGGCTTCTTTAAATGTCGCGCCAAGCGCCATGGCTTCACCGACGGACTTCATATGTGTCGTCAGTGTTGGATCGCTTCCTTCAAATTTTTCGAAGGTAAACCGAGGAATTTTGACCACCACATAATCAATTGTCGGTTCAAATGACGCCTTCGTGACCCTGGTGATGTCATTGGTGATTTCATCAAGGGTGTAGCCGACAGCAAGCTTTGCGGCAATTTTCGCAATGGGAAATCCGGTCGCTTTTGATGCTAAGGCAGAACTTCGCGATACTCGCGGATTCATCTCAATGACGATTTGATCTCCAGTTTTTGGGTTGACGGCAAATTGAATATTGGACCCGCCCGTTTCCACACCAATTTCTCGAATAATACGAACCGCAGCATTTCGCATTCGTTGATATTCTTTGTCGGTCAATGTCATGGCCGGGGCCACGGTAATGCTGTCTCCCGTATGCACGCCCATGGCATCAAAGTTTTCAATTGGACAAACGATGACGACGTTATCCTTCAGGTCACGCATGACCTCCAATTCATATTCCTTCCACCCGATCAGTGATTGTTCGATCAGGGCCTGTTTCACCGGGCTTGTCACAAGTGCCCATTCGACAAATTGCTCATATTCTTCGCGATTGTACGCGATATTCCCGCCGGCTCCGCCAAGAGTAAAGGATGGCCGGACGATGGCCGGAAATCCAATCGTTTCAATGAGTTGAATCGCTTCGTGTCGAGAGCGAATGGATCCGCTCAGAGGAACTTTGAGGCCAATGCGTTGGATGATGTCTTTGAAAAGTTCTCGGTCTTCGGCTTTCTGAATGGCATCATAGGACGCACCGATGGTTTGGACTCCGTACTTTTCCAACACGCCTTTTTGAAATAATTCAACGGTTAGATTGAGTGCCGTTTGTCCTCCCATGGTTGGCAGCAAGGCATCCGGACGATCACGCTCTAAAATACGTTCGACCACTTCACAGGTAATGGGTTCGATATAGGTGCGATCCGCAAGATCTGGGTCAGTCATGATCGTGGCCGGATTACTGTTGATCAAAATGACTTCAAAGCCTTCTTCTTTTAATGCCTTGCATGCTTGCGTGCCGGAGTAATCAAACTCGCACCCTTGACCAATCACAATGGGACCAGAGCCTATGAGCAGTATTCGGTGAAGATCAGTTCGTCGTGGCATATGCGTTAGAGTTGTGTATCTTGAAGGTTCTTGGATTGAAGGTCAGTGTCACTGTTTAATTGTGTGTCAGGGTTCTCAGAATGATAATATTCCAGCGCCTTCGGTAGCCAGGCTTCGATCTGGTTAATTCGAGTGACATCCGATGGATGGGTTGAAAGAAATTCCGGGACTGCCGCATTTGATCGAAAGCAAAATTTTCCGATCATTTTCCGTGGACACCCACTCATCCGTTCCCAAAATGGCACGGCCTCACGTGGATCGTAGCCGGCTTTGGCCATGAGTTGCAGGCCAATATAATCGGCTTCTGATTCTTGCTTACGCGAGTTTGGCAACGAAACCCCCACGCCATAAGCACTCATGGCCCCGATGGCGACGCCGGGATCGATTCCCCCAACAGCTGCTCCTGCGAGTGTACCGATTTGGGCAATTTGCTCGAGAATACCGCTACTATACCGTTCGGCCCCATGGCGCTGTAAGGCATGTGCGACTTCATGCGCCATCACGGTGGCAAGTCCTGCCTCTGTTTTGGTATACGGCAGAAGCCCGGTAAAGATGGCTACCTTTCCGCCTGGCAATGCAAACGCATTGATTTGTTCGTCATCTTGAATCACGGCAAATTCCCAGTGATACGTGGGTTTGTTGGCTGCAGCGGCAATACGACGTCCCACACGATTGACCATTAACGTGATGTTGGGGTCGGTGCTGAGCGGCGCATTGGCCAACACTTCTCGAAAAGCCGATAAGCCTAGTGCTATTTCTTTTTCTTCGGATATGTAAATAAACTGGTCTCTGGCGGTTCCCGGAGCCTTTTGGCAGCCATGAAGGGCAAACCCCAACATAACCAAAACCGTAACCCCGACATATGAGGCTATTTTCCTATTCATCATCACGTTTGACTTTGAACCGTTAACGTTAAACGTCTCGTCTCATGGCATCCACATATACATAAATTGCGGGGTGCTACCATTCAGAAGCGTCAGAAGAGATGAAGGTTTCAGTTCTGGAAATTTCTGCATCTCTCCACTCCCCAGCATCATGCTTGAATAGATATTATGTTTATAGCCGCCAGCTCGATGATAGGTGACGACCATCGCCTCCTTTAGTCCAGCCTGTTGTTTGGCGAGTGAAATGGTATCGTCCAAGTATCCAATGTCATCAATGAGTCCGGCGTCTTTGGCTTGCATCGCTGTATAAATTCTACCATCGGCTAGCCGTCGAATTTCTGATTCATCAAGATTGGGTCGTCCGGTTTTCACAACCGTAACAAATTGTTCATACATTGAATCAATCACCCCTTGAAAAATTCTTTCTTCTTCTTCCGTCATGGCACGAAATGGAGCACCCATTGACTTTTTCGGTCCGGAGGTGATCGCCCGGGGTTCAACCCCAATCTTCTCTAGTAATCCCTCGGCATTGATGGTCACCATAATCACGCCAATACTTCCGGTGATGGTTGAAGGATGTGCAACAATTTTGTCAGCCGACGCCGCGAGGTAGTATCCACCAGATGTTCCGAGGTCGACAATTGATGCTATGACTGGAATGCGATGAATTTTCTTAAATTGCTGAATTTCGTGATAGAGAATATCTGAAGACGTGACCGTACCTCCTGGGCTGTTAATCCTGAGGATAATCGCCTTTACCTGCTCATCTTCACCCGCTTTTGTCAGTTCTTCTTTGACTCGTGCTGGAAGGCTTGGACGATCGAACAATTGATCGACGAATCCTGAGGGTTTCGCTGATGTCAGCATACCCTCAACCGTAATCATGACGATTTTCTGTTCGCCATCACCTGCAACCTTGGACTCCTGTAACGGTCCAATGGATGGGAACAGAGCTGGTTGACTGATGCAGCCCATCAAACTGAAGCACAGGCAGAGAATGATGAAAAATTTAACCATGCGTTTCCTTTAACTAATACACCATAAAATTAGATGCGATCACTAGGACGCCTGTCAGCAGGATTTTCAATAGGCAATGGTTCTGAACCTATGACTAAATATCAATTGTATCAAAAACTTGGATGTACCGTGTCTGAGGACACCTGTAATCAAAATATTCAAGGGCCAAGAGACCTGAAGCAGAGATTGAACATATCTAAGCATTCACACCCTGGCTGTACCGTGTCTGAGGACACCTGTAATCAAAATATTCAAGGGCCAAGAGACCTGAAGCAGAGATTGAACATCTCTAGGCATTCACACCCTGGCTGTACCGTGTCTGAGGACACCTGTAATCAAAATATTCAAGGGCCAAGAGACCTGAAGCAGAGATTGAACATCTCTAGGCATTCACACCCTGGCTGTACCGTGTCCGAAGGTTTTCTCTGATCAGCCTTGCTACTGCAAACGTTCGTCATATGTTACAGGCTTGCCTTCTGATGGATTGCGACATACATCATATACGTGATGAGTTTCTGCACGAAAACCGCGTTGAGTACTTAAGGACATATTAGACAGTCATGTATTCTGTTGCGGCATTAGTTTTTCCAAAAACTGGCGAAAGAGATACGCTGAATCATGTGGTCCAGGTGAGGCTTCAGGATGATACTGCGTTGACATAATCGGCATATCTAATCCGAGCATGCCTTCACAACAGCCATCGTTTAAACTTCGATGGGTAATTTGAACCTGTCCCCAATTTGATTGAAAGATTTCAGGTTCTTGACTGTCGAGGTCATGCGATCCTGGAGGTCCGACTGAGAAATTATGATTCTGGGAGGTGATTTCGACTTTTCGGGTTCGTAAGTCAAGGACTGGATGATTGGCCCCATGGTGTCCGAATTTTAATTTATGTGACTCCAGTCCTAAGGCCAGTCCAAGAATTTGATGTCCCAGGCAAATGCCAAAAATTGGACGCCAGCCAAGCAATGCCCGAACTGTTTCTACCGCATACGGGACCGCATCGGGATCTCCAGGACCATTCGAAAGCAGAATGCCGTCCGGAGCCAGAGACTTGACCGCGTCTGCAGAGGTCGAGGCTGGTACAACATGCACGTCACAGCCGACGTCGACTAATCTTCGAAGAATATTCAGTTTCACGCCAAAATCAAACACGATAATTTTATAAGAGACCGGCTCTTTGTTGTTACTCGGCTGTGACTCAGCTGAAATCTCAGTCGGCCATGCTCCCGTCCCGTCTTTCCACGAATAACCCTTTCGACAGGTGACCTGAGAAACAAGATCTTGTCCGACAATAGATGGAGTGTGACGAGCCTTCTCAATTAACTCTTCAGGATTCAAGGTCAGGTGAGAGATTACTCCTGGTTGAGAACCATGGTCACGTATGTGTCGGGTAAGAGCCCGAGTGTCAATGCCTTCGATTCCCACGATCTTCAGGCGGACCATGTAGTTGGAGAAAGATTCTTCCGATCGCCAATTACTCGCGATTTGCGAAGCTTCACGAACAATGAATCCTTCAGCCCAAGGGCGTAACGACTCCTCATCCTCGCGGGCTATTCCATAGTTGCCGATCTGTGAACAGGTCATGACCACAATCTGGCCTTTGTAGGAGGGATCCGTTAACACTTCTTGATAGCCGGTCATCGCCGTGTTGAAAACAACTTCTCCTGATGTTTCTCCTGCATAGCCGAGTGCTGTTCCTTCAAACACTGTTCCGTCTGCAAGTGCTAAGAGGGCTTTTTTCATATGGTAAGTGTTTTCGTCATAAGGATGATCATGATGAGATATTCTGCATGTGTTCTCGTGTGGTATACCATGATACGAGGACACGGCGAAGCTTTGACACTAATAAACCGGCAGCCAAACCCACATTCACAAGATACAGGGCGCGAGAGATCATGTGCATCCGAAAGAACTGATCGTATGCGGTTTTCTTTTCAAGTTCACTCACGGCTTCAAAGGCTTGCTCCTGAAGAGCAATCGTTTTGGGTCCGACGATACCCATGATCACACTCGTGGTCATGGCCATTCCGAGTAGCAAGCACACTTCAGTCCGAGTGACAGGAAAGAGCATCTGTGTTGATCCTGTCGTGTACCAATATCGAAGACTCACCATCGCAACCAAAAAGAGAAGAATACCAAGAGTCAAAAGGCTATATCCATCAAAGACACGGCGCAAAAATCGTCCACCTTGTTCCATGCTAAATGAGTTGAACACAGCAGGAATCACCACGGCGATGATCATGAGCAGACCACCGACCCAAATCATCAGTCCTAAGACTTCACAGATATATCCGACAAATTGCCAGCGAAACTTCTCACGCGTAGCCATTTAATTCGATTCATAGACAACTGCTCCGCCCACAATTGTCTTGATGACTTTTCCTTTAACATTCCAACCGGTAAATGGCGTATTCTGGCTTTTTGAGTGAAATTTAGCGGGATCAACAATCCACGCATATGCAGGATCGAACAGCACCACATCAGCATCACTTCCAACTTCCAATGTGCCTTTTTTCAAGCTAAAGGCTTTGGCCGGGGCGCTGGTTAATTTTTCTATGGCCTGTTCAAGAGTCAGCACCCCCTCATCAACCAAGGCAATGGTTAATGGCAACGCCGTTTCGAACCCCAGAATACCAAATGGCGCTTTGTCAAATTCAAGCTGTTTTTCCTGTACGGCATGCGGGGCATGATCCGTCGCAATACAATCAATCGTTCCATCTGCAAGACCGGCCTTGAGGGCCTCAACATCTTGAGCTGTTCGAAGCGGCGGGTTCATTTTCGCATTCGTATTAAACGCTCGAGTGGCCTCGTCCGTTAATGAG
Source organism: Nitrospirales bacterium (assembly GCA_021604145.1). Taxonomy (GTDB): domain Bacteria; phylum Nitrospirota; class Nitrospiria; order Nitrospirales; family UBA8639; genus JAGQKC01. The sequence goes on along the minus strand of BQIX01000063.1, from coordinate 5,685 downwards.
AAATGATGCGGACAGACTTCAGCGGTGACCGGAAGTCCTTTGGCTTTGGCCTGACGAGTCAGTTGGACTGAACCAGCCGTACTTAAATGCGCCAAATGGAGCCGTGACCCGGTTAACTCGGCTAAGGCAATATTGCGTGCCACCATGACGTCCTCTGAGGCATTTGGTATACCCGGCATCCCCAACTCTGTCGACACAAAGCCTTCATTCATACAACCGCTATCAGTGAGATGCAGACATTCACAATGGTCAACTACGGGAAGATCAAAGGCCTTGGCATACTCCATGGCTCGCCGCATGACTTGGCTATTCATGACCGGACGGCCATCATCTGAAATGGCAACGCATCCCGCTGAGTGGAGTTCACCGATTTCCGCCAGTTCAGCGCCTTCGGACCCTTTGGTAATGGCTCCAATGGGAAACACATGAGCATTGCCCGCCTTCCTGGCTTTACTCAAGATGAACTCAGTGACTGTTTGGCTATCATTGACCGGTTGAGTATTTGGCATACAGCAGACTGACGTAAACCCACCCGCCACGGCTGAGGCTGTTCCGGTCTCAATGGTTTCTTTATATTCGAAACCCGGCTCACGTAAATGGGCATGGAGATCGACAAAGCCAGGAGCCACAACCAGTCCGTTGGCATTGATGACCGTTAATTCGTCCTTCTCGGTTTCACGGTTAACCAGATTCTGTCCGATCGCATGAATTTTTCCATCACGAATTAAGACATCGCTGATCGCATGATGCCGACCCGGATCAATGACCATTCCTCCGCAAATTAAGACATTCATAGTGTTCCCAACTGAAAATCACGAAATATTAAAGGTGCGTAAAAAATACATTCGCCAATGATAACGTCGTAAGATTTATGTTCTGCTGTGTACATGTCTTATTCATGACCTGTCCCTGAAAGTAAATACATGAGGCCCATCCGAACAGCCACCCCGTTAGCCACTTGGTCCAGAATGACTGCCGACTGACTGTCGGCAATTTCCGGAGCGATTTCGACGCCGCGATTCAAGGGGCCCGGATGCATCACAATAACATCCGGTTTCGCACGTTTTAATTGTGTCGTGGTGAGACAGTAGAGACGTGCATATTCACGAATACTGGGTAAAAGGGCTCGACCAAGTCGTTCAAGCTGAAGACGCAGCATAATGATCACGTCAACCCCTTCCAATCCTTCATCCAAACTCGAAAATATTGAAACCCCCAGACGGTCAAGGTGAAGCGGAATCATGGTAGGGGGAGCGATAACTCGAACGGACGCTCCAAGTTTTGTTAGGGCATAAATATTTGAACGGGCGACCCGGCTATGAGCAATATCGCCAACAATGGCCACGGTCAAGCCTTGGATCTCCTTTTTACGTTCTTTAATCGTGAAAAGATCTAAGAGCGCCTGGGTTGGATGTTCATGCCAACCATCTCCGGCATTGATCACAGACGAGCGTACACCCTTCGAAAGCGTTTCCGCTGCACCGGGAGATGAATGACGAAGCACAATAATATCGGCTTGCATGGATTCAATATTTCGGGCGGTATCGAGTAATGTCTCGCCCTTGACGATACTGCTGGTCGACGGTGAAAAGTTAATCACATCGGCACTCAGACGTTTGGCGGCTAGTTCAAAGGAAGTTCGAGTGCGAGTGCTTGGTTCAAAAAATAGATTCACGACCGTTTTGCCACGTAAGGCCGGAACTTTTTTAATCTGACGCCCACTGACCTCCTTAAAAGACTCTGACGTCTCCAGAATCAGATGGATTTCATCAGGTGTAAGCGAAGATAAGCTCAGCAGATCTTTGTTTTTCATCCTAAGACACCTGTAATCAAAATATCCAAGGGCCAGAGAGACCTGACCCGAGATTGAATATATCTAGGCCATAACCACCTGGCTGTCCCGTGTCTGAGGACACCTATAATCAAGATACCCATCGGCCAATCGACCTGAATCAAAGACGACGCATACAGAGGCCTTATACTCTTAGCTGTCCCGTGTCTGAGGACACCTGTCATCAAAATATCCAAGGGCTAATGATCTGGATCATAGAATAGATCTTATCGGCACATGTTTGATTTACAACGTTACGATTGCCACTCGATCCTCTTGTCCGACTTCATCAAAAAATACCTGCACTTGCTCATCTTCAGATGTTGGAACGCTTTTCCCAACGTAGGTTGCACGAATGGGTAATTGCCGATGACCTCGATCGACTAAGACGGCTAGTTGAATTTCTGCGGGCCGTCCGAGGTCAATTAGGGCATCCATGGCTGCACGTATTGTTCGTCCTGTAAACAAGACATCGTCGACCAACACAATCCTCATATCTGCAATGTTAAAGGGAATTAACGTTCTCTTCACTTCTGGCTGATCACGACGAGTTGAGAGATCGTCGCGATATAGCGTAATGTCCAGCTCCCCTAACGGCACATCACTCTGCTCAATCTCATGAATACGATTAACAAGCCGTTGAGCCAAATACACCCCACCCGTGCGAATACCGACAAGAGCCAGACCCTGTGCGCCTTTATTACGCTCTAAAATCTCGTGACTGATCCTGGTCAGTGCTCTACCCATTTCCTGCTGATCCATTAGAGTTCGTTCGTGGTGTGGTGTGAGCATGGTCGAAAAATTACAGGAATCTGGTACACAAAAAAAAACCTCCTCACGTCAATCATGAGAAGGTTTCTGTCAACTAAAAGGGCAGATGGCCCACAAGTCTTTTCTCTCCTTACTCACCTCACAGGATGAGTGTTAAAGGTTGCTCTATCCTATTCGCCAGAACGTACCCTGTCAAGGTGGTAATGGTCTCAAGATATCTTGGGAACTTCTAAGAGGGGATCTTTTCTGATATACGGCCTTTTGATTGCTCATTTTTGAAAGATACATATCATAAGATCTTGATAAAGCTTGGCTTTGGGGAGAATGGCTTGATGAAGCTGAAAGGTGGGAAGCTGCTGAACATACTCCGTATAGGCTATGGTCATGTGACACTTCCTGGCATACTCCTGGAAGATAGGCAGTCCGGAAATAATGAGTGTTCCGCCAGCAGTCAGTTGGTTCATGGAGGAAGCGAATGCATGTTCCATAAGCGTTGGCTGTTCAAAGAGTTCAAAAGGAGTCCAGCGGTAAATGAGGTCGTATGACTGTTCCCGTACTGCTTGAAGGTCTAGCTGATGCGGTAAAAACTGAATGGTTGAAAGAAGTGCCCATTGCTGTGTTCGTGCGCATTGATTCCAAAGGTCTTGGGCTTGCTTTTGGGCGATGTGACCCCACCGGTACAACACCGTCGAAGTTTTCCTTCCATCCAATTGAATGCAGGCACTAAGAGCCGCATCACATCCATCGATGAGAACATGTTGAGCAGATTGGATCGAGGTCTGTAACTGCGGGTTGTCCTCTCTAAGGTCATCCACGTAATCAAAGAGAAATGGCTGACTTTCCTGTTCGCCGATCACACGGTCGTCTTCAGGATACAGGAGCACTGCTGAATAGGCTTCTGAGGCGGTTACCTGAGGTACGCCGCTTGGAAAGACGGAACGCCAAGAAGGGACCGAAGCTGGATAGTCTTGAGGCTGCGAAACGTCAGAAATGTCCCATGTGTCCTTGACTGGTGAGGCAAGACGTTGCGCTTCATCCTGAAGAATGAGGCTTTTGTCAAAAGTGACAACGCTTCGTCCGCAAGGAGGAAGTCCTCTTGGTTTTGGACAAAAGTAGGAAAGGCCGGTAGGGTCAGTCGATTGTGTGACCTTGACGACTTTCCCCTGAGTAACCGTCACACCGAGATGGTTCGGAGGATCGAGATATCTGAGTGGAGGATGAGGCGACGGTATCCAGGTGACTTCTTCCGACCGAGATGGATCTAAAAACAACCGTAAAGGATCAATCCCTCCCGGGCCTGAAGGTGTGAAGAACTGACTGAAAAGGCGAAAGGCTCCTTCGGATGGATAGGGAGGAATGCCACGGTATTGAAGCGGTAAGGGATGGCGAGGATTCTGATCATCATACAAGTTTCGGATTAACTCAAACGCCGCACTCCCAGTTCCCGGCAAAAGAGAAAGAAAAAGTTCAACGACGGGAAGATAGTCGATTTGTTCCCAATGCATGGCCGTCATGCAGGACATGAATTGAGACTGCTCAAAGCGCCCATCCGGTAAAATGTAAAAGGCATCTTTCCGCTGAGTAATGGTGGCCTGCCCCAATGGAGAAATCTCGATGTCTTCATCACGATAAAAAAACCGTATCTGCTCCAATGAAACATTCATCGCACGAGCAGCCATCGTGCGTAAGTCATCCTTGGTGATCGATTCCCATCCCGGTCGTGCTGACAAATTGAGATGCGTGTCGTATACCAAATGCCCAGGCTTAATTCCGACCCATAGTCCCCAATCCAATTGCATGCGAGCAGAAACAAACCGGTCTTTTCCCTTTGCGTCCTGAGTCCACTCACATTCATGAAGTGGATGTCCTTCGGGGTCAGTCAGAAGAATGCGTCGTCCAGTGGCCCCATAGAAAACCAAATGTCCGCTGGCTTGAGTCTGCACACGACCTCCTGCAGCGATAAAGTCTAGAGAATAGGAGCGATTCTCTGGAAGGACAAAGAGGTCGGGTTGAGCGAGAATTGTTCTCATCAACGATTCATGGTCCATCAGAATGAATAGTATTAAGGTGTTTAGAAATTGAAAGACAACACGGTAGGTCAGGCAAACAACGATCTACGAACAATGCTCAATCTTTTACGATATTGACTTCCTGTTTGGAGGGTAGCCCCCCATTGATGTGTGTCAGAGTACGGCTAGTCACGAATTTGCCCAGACCCATAGACCACATATTTGGAACAGGTCAGATCTTCCAGGCCCATTGGGCCTCGCGCATGTAACCGGGTTGTACTTATTCCCATTTCAGCCCCGAGACCAAATTCATACCCATCATTGAGCCGGGTTGACGCGTTAACCATGACGGCACTTGCATCGACTTGCCGAAGAAACCGAAGTGCTCGATTATAGTCATTCGTTAAAATGGATTCGGTGTGGCGCGACCCATACGTCTCAATATGGTCCATAGCTTGATCCATATCTTTGACAACCCGTATCGCGAGAATGAGCGAGAGGAATTCTTTTCCGAAATCATCGTCTTGCGCCGGTTTGGCCTTCGGCAAGATTTCACAGGTCTTCGGGCAGCCTCGAATTTCTACGCCTGCCTCTGACAGGGATTTCCCCAACGGGACCAAAAACGTTTTGGCTATTTTTTCATGAACTAGGAGGCCTTCAAGGGAATTACACGTCGAAGGTCGTTGAACTTTCGCATTCAAACAAATTTTTTCAGCTTGAGTTAAGTCGGCATTTGCATCGACGTAAATGTGGCAAACGCCCTTGTCATGTTTGATCACTGGAATCGTGGAATTGGTCGTTACCGTTTCCATTAAAGATTCCCCGCCTCTGGGTATGATCAAATCAACGAACGTATCACTCTTGAGAAGATCGAGGACGATCTCACGGTCAGGACGGTCAATAAAGCTAATGGCTCCCTCCGGAATCCCGGTCTTGTTGGCAGCCTCAACCAAAACCTTCGCAATGGCCGTATTGGAATGAATTGCTTCTGAGCCTCCACGCAGTATACACACGTTTCCCGACTTCAAGCACAAGGCCGCGGCATCTGCTGTGACATTCGGGCGAGACTCATAA
>BQIX01000062.1 GCA_021604145.1 Nitrospirales bacterium | reverse complement strand
CTTAGGTACGGTCCATTATCTTATCTGTTCAATCAAAGGAGAATTCCTATGGCTATGAAGCACCCAAAGTTTGAAGTGTTTAAGGGAAAGAATGGGAAAGCGTATTTTCGCTTAAAGGCTCGGAGTGGAGAAATTATTCTCGCGAGCCAAGGCTATCATTCACCATCGGGTGCTCGTCGAGCCATCACGTCAGTCAAAGCCAACGCAAAGCTTTCCAAGCAATACGAAGAGAAGGTCGCAAAGAACGGGAAACACTACTTTGTCTTGATTGCCAAAAACATGCAGCCAATCGGTAAGAGCGAAATGTATGCCTCGAAGCCATCGATGAAGAAGAGTATTCAGGCCGTGATGACCGCTGCACCTGCTGCCGTGATTGAATCGGCTTGACTATCACCTATTGAGAATCAGACACAGGTGCCCATCCCCTTTCACTCTTGGAAGAAAGGGGATGCAGCCTCTCAAGAACGTGCACGTGAAAACGTAATGACGGCCGCCTCACGTTCCCAGAATAACAGAAGTCGTTTCTTTTCGATCACCATAAACGTCACTTCCCAACCCTGCCGACCGAGTTCATTCATCCGTTCTTCCATTCTTTCGATCGGTAATTTACTGGCCCCGAACAGCAAGCTGCCCAGCACGCCTTCCGTAATCACTTCAACCTTGTACTCACGAGCAATTGCCATATCGTCTGATTTTCCTATTAGAACCCATCAACACTCAATACTCTGCATTAGACTTCAACTGGTTCTGGCCCTAACGGTTTCCACACAAGAAGCAATGCCGCAAGTAATGTGAGATTGCTCATAAGCGCTGTGAGCATGGCTACTCCTGTCAACACACCAAAATAAATCGTGGGAATAAAACTTGAAAAAGCCAAGATTGAGAAGCCTGCCGTAATAATAAGTGACGTATAGTACATCGCGATCCCGATACTATTATGACAGGCTTTGATTGTTTCCCGATAACTCTGATAGGTGGGATACTCCACTTGAAATCGATGGACATAATGAATGGTGTCATCCACTCCGATACCAATGGCAATGGCCGCAATGGTAATCGTCATCATATCCAGCGGAATACCAAGCCAACCCATGACACCCAACACGATTCCCGCCGCAAGGATATTGGGAATAATCGCAATGAGCGAAATGGCTACATTGCGAAACGCGATCAGAAACATTACTAAAATACTGACAAACACCACACCCAACGTAAGAATCTGAGACGTATACAGACTCTGGAGTAAATTATTATAGAGAACGGCCATTCCAGTCAGATGCACATTTTTTTCAGAAAATTTCATCTCATCAATAAGATAGGCTTTAATCTTTTCAATGAGTTGCTTTCGTTTCAGCGTGGGGGCGGATTCAATAAGACGCATGGTAATTCGAACTTCATTCCCATCGGAAGAGAGATAGGGATTCATTAATGCGTTTTTGACATCGTCCGGAGTCCATTTTCTCAGAACGGCTAATTCATAATCCTCCGGAACTTTCTGGTCATTGAGTTGCTTAAACACTTTCATGCCGGTGGCGATCGAGAGAACTTTTCCAACTTCAGGCAGCTGCTCTAAGTAATCATGAATTTCTTCGACCACTGCCAACCGGTCACCATTAAACCAATAGGTAATCTTTTCAGTATTTCCTTCTTCGGCAAAGGGATCGTCAAACGGATCATCTTGTTTCTGGCCTTTCTCTTGTGACGCATAAAATTCATCATCCGCTTCAATGATAATATCAAGAGGAATTGTCCCGCCTAATTGTGAGTCGATCAATTCCATGCCCTGATAAATTTCAGTCGAACTCTTAAAGTGATCAATAAATCGGTTCTCCACTTCTAATTTCAAAATACCCATAATTCCAAGGAAAACGAGAACGGCACACCCAACAATCACCAACTTCGCATGATCAAGAGTCCATGACGCAATGCTCGCGGTAAATCTTCTGGTTAAGTCCCGTCGTGCAACAATCTTCTCAGGTTGCAGGAGGGATAAGACGGATGGAAAATAGATAAAATTGAGGACAAAGGCGACGGCGATGCCCATCGTCATCATCCACCCAAAATCAATCACCGGACGGATATTACTGACAACAAGCGAACAAAACGCCACAATCGTAGTCATGGCAGTAAAAAAGGACGGCATCAGCATCGTGCTCATCGTTTCGAAGACAACGGTTTTCTGATTCTCTGCTGGGTATTGTTCACGTAAAATTCGATAACGCACAATCAGATGAATCGTCAACGACATGGTGACAATGAGGAGCAGCGAGGTGAAGTTTGAGGAAATCACCGTCACATGCCAATCAAAAAATCCAAGTAGGCCGACCATGAGACACACAGAAATGAGGCATGACGACATCGGAATCAGCACCCACCTGACTTTTCGAAAAAACAGCGCTAACGCACAGATCAAGAGACCGGTCACCCCAAATCCAAAGACGACAATATCGTGCTCAATGAAGCTAATCATATCCGACGTGATCATCTGGACTCCGCCGAGATACAGTTGAGCCTTATCACGGAATGGCTCCATAATTTCCCGTATGCGCCGAACGTTCGAACTTTGCATATCGACGATTTGTGCGTGGGCATCAGCAAATTCGACAGACAGGGTTTGGAGCTTGCTTTGCTCTTCAGCCGATAGTCCCGAGGCCGCGTTCTTTTCTCGAAGTTGATTTCTGGCCTGCAACAAGTCTTGGTAGTGCTTATCAGATTTAAAATTGACTTGAAGCACTGTTGTTCGTCCATCAGGACTGACGAGATTGTTTTGATAAATGGGACTTTCCAAGAAATCTTGACGAGCCAGCTCGATGTCGATTCCAGGCGTTTCAAGCGTTCGAATCGGCGCCCCATCTGTTAGATCGGAAATCGTGACTTTCGGACTATTGAGTAATGGCACATCTAAGATGGTCACCACGGACTCTACGCGTTTGAGCTTTGACAAGGCATCACGCAGTGCCTTGAGTTGCGCAAGAGACGTTTCTGAAAACAAGTCCGCTTTAGGCGAGTAGGTAATGATGAGAAAGTCATCTGACCCGTAGGTGTTGAGGGTTGAGCGGTAATATTTCAGGTCTTGATCGTTTTCCAACACGATCGATTCCGATGAAGCATCAAGTTTCAGATCAGTACTGTAGACGATAAAAAAAGAGAAAAGCAGAAAGACTGCCGTTAAAGCGAGCCACGGCTTCTCGATGACAGTCTGCTTGTAGAACCTCACGAACGTCGAAATCATAGAAGCGAAAATCTAAGCTCAATTCTTAGTGTTAATGAAATTTTAGAGAGAAAAAAGGCAGAGCACATACGATCCTAAAAGTTCAACATCTGAGAACGCAGGATACATCTCTTCACGCACACCTTGCCATCCTCAATGACGAAGGAACAACAGATACGCCTGAGAGAAAAACATACTGGAGGGTTTACTGTAACAGAACATTGCTTAAAACAGGGAATCTTGTCGCAAATAAATGAGAATATCTTCTGAACCCGATACGATCCAGTCACTCCTAATACACACTGACCGGTCCATGCTTAATCAACACTTCCTTGCCTTCAATATAGGCACGGTCAGACCCCCACCAGTATTGAAATCGCTTCCAGCCATCACTTTTCGGCATGGGGATTTCGACACGAATTTGAGCCTCCTTCGTTGCGGCCAGGCTCGGATTGAGCAGGATCAGCGTCAAATTTTTGTCATCCGAAATATAGGCCTTGAATTGACATTCCTGCGGAGCAATATGAACAGGCTTGTAATCATATGCTGTCATCGTTGAACCACCATACAGATAGGCAGCAAATAAGCAGGGTATAAGTGTGGAAAACATGATGTCCCTCACAGAGTCGGTGGATAATTCATGTTGTATCACTCACCAATGCGGCATGGCATTTTGAAACGAGAAGGGCAGATATTGTGTTCACCCACCGTCCTCGTCACAGGTGTTTCCTTAACAAATGCATAAAATGAACCACGGGAGCGGACCTCACTCAACTTCCACCAGTTCTGAATTTCTCTTCATCACAGTATCGCTCTGCCCAAATATGCCACCTTGGATTACGACAAAACAGAGATTGTCACCATTCATTGAGACAGCAGTTGTATCGAATCAGATACACCCTCGTATGACATCAGATATTCCAGTGTCATGAATATTGACTCGGTCAAATGGGCAAACGCTGAAGATGAATCATCTTACCCCCTGAACAAATGAGAGCAATTCCTCTTGTGGCATAAAGGTATGGATCTATTCGGCTGGGAAAAACAATCATCACCACTGCAGCGTTCATTGACCGATCCATTTCATAAACCACTGAGAGTTGCAAGAAATTTTTGGTCACAAACGTATAAGAATTTTCACGATACTTTCGCATTCGTAGCACCCATCGTCACTGCCTGACCAACACGAACGTATCGTCCACCTCTCACACGAAGAATGCCTCAACACTTCCTGGCACACGGGTTGCTCTATACCTACATTAGCGCGCACCAAGATTCAGACAACGATGACATCTACGAAGATCGGCATCTTCGTTAAACGAAGGAAGGACAGCATCATGAGACGGTCAAATCATAAAAAACCTTTCGACACCTTTATCGGAATATTCTTCGGAGTCCTATTAGCCACGGCTGCCCAAGGCCTGGAGTCAGCACGGGCCGGGCCGGATGATTCATACGATCGTCACAGTCAATGTGCCTGGGTCCATACATCGGATACGCAGACGTGGACATCCGTTCGCAAAACCTTACACCCAGAACCAGAAGAAGATTTTCTTGTCAGCGAAGATGTCAATATCATCACGGGCTTGTATACAAGATCGTATTCTTTGCAGCAAAATGAAACCATCGATTACAAAACCGCCCGTCAGATTGTGATTTCAGAGTACAACGAATATTGGAATACCGTCGTCGAAACCAAGGAGTATCCTCTATTATATTGGGAAGATGGCGATCGTGACGGAGCATTTGATATGTGGATTGATCAACAAGGTGATGGATCTCCCTGTGATATTGTGCCGTACCACATCTATGAAAAGAACCAACTTACTCAGTCAGCAGGCTACTAAGAATCTCTCTCACGTTTACTTCAATGTGAGTCGATGGAGATACCTGGACCAATAGCCGAGAAGTGAGTCATGCAAAAGATTGGGAATGATTGACCAAATCCAGTTTATTCTAATGCATAGCCTACGGCTTACATTCCTTGTGGACGTAAGTTCCACCCCTTTTTTTGGAGACAGGCCCTCACTTCATCTTTATAGCGCGGGATAAAGAAGACCAGAATCTGTGAAGGATCGATACGACTCTCTCCCCCCAACCCCAGACTTCTCCGGCATTCAGTTTCATCGCGACTAAAGTCCTCCTCTGTTCCTCCTGGTTTGTACAACCCGAAATCCACGCTGGCACAACTACCGTTCAGCAGCGTCAGCACCACAAGAGGCCAAACCCACCGAGGATTACGCTTGATTCGGGACTCAACGCGATAATTACTCATGCTCCTCACCTCAACTAGGCCTGCCATGAAGAATTCACGATTTGAACAACCATGAAAAATATTGCTGGTCGTCTCGCACACATTTGTCTTCACATGGATAAATAGATTTCATAAATTTCTCTCACGACAAATAACCCTATTTTGAAACGATAGCGGATCCAATGAATTTCCATTGATGACCTGAGCTACGGTTATTGCGTAATCCTAGCCTGGCCAATTAGGCAGTCAACGTTGAGGAATCTCTCTCCAGCTGAAGTGTCGATTCAAGGTAGCTAAGACAGTGTAATATACATCTCAAGCATCGGAAGGTTATCCCCGCTTGGATTGACGGCAATGATTGACGTGTTATCTCACGTATTGGATATCAACATTGTACACCTGGGCGCTTGATCGTTTCGGTATAACTGAAACGGCTATAGGAGTCACAATCCTTCATGGCTATGCTCAAAACTTAGGCAGTTTGCCAATCGAAAATTATGAGACATGATCGAACCTCTTCTTATGATCAAGGGGAACATGCGGTTTCGAATAGCCAAGCACATGAAAAATAAAGTATATTTAACGAAACACGTGGTAGGCATACTGCATGGTCCCTATTACAACGATTTTTGACGAGCACATAGGATGGTCCGTCATACTGAACATAGGAAAAAGCGAGTCCTCATCGTTGACGACGAACCGGCTGTGCGAAGGACCGTCCGTGCAGCGCTCGAGTCTGCTGGATATGAATGCGCGGAATCTGAGAATGGGGCCACAGGATTAGCCTGGATAGAAGAAAATCACGCAGACCTCATTATCGCCGATTACCACATGCCAGTGCTCAGCGGGTTACGATTACTCGAACGACTCCATGGAAACCAAAATGGGACGGCGCCACCAGTGATTATGCTCAGTGGAGTCCTGAAGTCTAAAGATAAACAGAAAGCGTTAGAACTCGGGGCCTATGCAATTGTCGATAAACCTTGTAATTTTCGAGAACTGGTTCTCACTGTGGATGAAGCTATCGAGTCTTCATCAACCTGACCTTCACAAAAAGACCTTCGACGCAGCAAAAAAAACTGACCCTTCCCAACCTCACAACAAGTCATGGCTTCCTCACCACCCTTTCGAGGCCTCTTAACGCCGTTCACACTCAACACCTTTCAAGAACACTATAGCGAATCCAATTAAATTTCAGGTTGATGCCACTAAGCAGCGATATCCAAGTAAGCCAGCGTCATACCCCACATCAAATGTTAGAAGTTCATTGAATCGGGCATAGCAGAACTGGATATTTTGACGAATTTAACCACATGGTGACTGGACAATTTCCTATAAAAATATTATAAGTGGGAATTACGGCTAAGTCTGTACCTATTCGTTACCTCCTCCCCCTCGTTTATCACAATTGAACTGTTCTTAACACCGAATGCCAGAGATGACACATGCTTCCTGTCAACCAACAACGTTCAACGAGGAAACAGAGCCTGGTCACTCGCGACACAATCCTTTTGAGCTTTCCACGATAAGCAAACTCTCGTCATGAGAAAATTTTTCCACCATGTTCGTCAAATAGGGCCTACGTCTGCACTCTTGATTGTCTTTCTTCTGCCTTATAATGTTGTCTACGCCGAAACACCTGCGCCACACGCCCATTGGGGTGGGCTCGCGTATCCAGACCAACACCCAACCTTGCAATTGGGACTCACCTTAAATCGATTTACCGAGTTTAATGGAGAAGGCGAACGATTCAATGACATTCGTGAAACCATCGGCCTTAATCAAATCACATTCAGTTGGACCGAACATTTCGAGCAGTTTAACGGCTGGAGCACGAACCTGACGGTGGGGGCCGGTCCAACACGAGATCAACCCACGCGATATCTCCAAAACGAAATCGTTCATGAAGGACTGAAGAGGATTCCTAAAGTCCCAGTTGGTGAAAAACGACGCCAAACAGATTTTATGGCGACGGGTTCAATTAATAAATGGATGTCGATTGGCTCGCTCGACAGGATTGCGTTTGCCGGCCTAGGCGTCTCCTCTGGCAGTTTGTACCATGAGGTCTTTGGACGGCTTGGCATTCGCCGATGGTCGCCCATCGAAACGCTCCACGGACCGCCAAACGGAGAAAAGCCCTGGTGGGTGTCAGTCTTTGGACCATTGCGATTCTCAGGAATGTATCGATATTCACGAATCTGGGAAGGGGCGGCATTTCGTGCCCTGGCACCGGAATCTCACATCGCGCAGGGCTCAGTCAGTTATGGGTGGATGCGGGAGGATCATTTTCCGCTGTTTGAAGTTGAAGTCGGGGTAACTCTTGATTCCGGGATCTTCTTAGACGTGTTTGGCGATTCCTTGGAAGAACGTTTTTATACATTAGCTATTCGTGCTCATCCCTTTACCCTTGAGACGTGGAATGATCAACTCAACAGAAAAGACTTTGGCCCCACCTATGGTGCTCGTTTAATGATCGAGCTCTACACGTTTCTCCCGGATAGTTGGCAATGGCGCTAACCAGGAACATGCATAGGCAAGGCAGGATAACAATCCCCTTCAGAACATTGACCCTTCAATCAGCTATCTCCTAACTCTTCCCCCAATCAATAAACCATTGAATTAAGATAATATGATTCATGGCGTCCGGTCCGCGTCTTCGATTAATCGCTTGATTCTGGTATCCAAAATCCACACTGAGAGAATCATTGAACCGGTGATTCATGCCGACAAAAAAACGGTTTTGATCAAACCCGGACTCCGGTCCACCAAGAAGCGTGTTGAGATTAATAAATACTTCATCGTACACCACCACTCCCCATTGTTTATTCGAATCAATGGGAAAATCTCCACGAACCATCTCACGAGCTCTGAGAGCCGTGCCTCTCGCATTCCGAATAAATCGCTCCTCTAAACGTGTACGGCTAGATATCTTCAAGTGTGGAAAGGCATGACGATAACTTAACTGTTGATACAACCGATGTTCATCACGATATCCTGGTTCATAATTCGTCACCCAGGCATACCCTTGCCAGATCGAAAACGACTCAGAAAGCTTATAGCCAAGCGCGGGACGAAGAAGAAGTTGATCAATTTCTGACACGTTGTCACCAAATCTTGGATTTACTTCAACCCACCCCAAGAAGTCTTCTGGCAAGTGAAATCGATTATACAGAGGAAACCAGAGTTGTCCGTCATGCTCCATTTCTGCGTACGAAACTCCTCCACCGACACTACCAAGCACGAGAAACGTCAACACAACAGACCGAAAGAACCTACTTAAAAACTTCTGATGAATAGTCAATGATTCCCTCCTTTTCAATATATCGACTGGCGGATGCAAACTCTAAATCTATCAGTCATCCAATCACACATTCCAATTCATTTCCATGCATGCGATCATGAAGCGTCTTCAAGGGCATTGCTGGTAAAATATTCATTTGAGTTCCCTCATTCTTTTCGGCTACGGAATCTTTTTGTTAAGTTAGGCATATCAATTTTTTCTGCACGAAATACATATTCCCCACTGAACATGCCATAAAACCGCAAGACGAAGCACAACGGCAAACGTGGATATACTAGAGATGCAGGCAGTTCATTAGAAAAAGATGCTCATCAACGCAAGAAAATCAAGGAACTTCTAAGATGACAATAGAGGTGAGGCATCCGCGTATTAAGGCCAGATATGGTCAATGCCATGTACTGTCGTCACAAACGCACGAGTCGAACGAGGATTTGCCGAACAACCACCAGAGAGAACCACCTTTACTGACCTCAATGCAAACTGACACAATACCGGCAATGTGAAGCATGAATGAATTTGTTGAATATCTCAAAGAAGTCTTCGTACATTTTGGCGCAATTGAGGCGAAAAAGATGTTCGGAGGATACGGTATCTATCACAAGGGAACGATGTTCGGACTTGTCGCACAGGAGACACTCTATCTCAAAGTCAGCGGTGACTTGATCAAAAGTTTCGAGGCGAGAGGGCTGGGACCGTTTGAATACGACAAAGGCAACAAGGTCATCAAGATGTCATACTACTTGGCTCCTGATGAAATTCTTGATGATCCAGACGAAGCAGCCATATGGGCTAAGCGCTCTTATGAGGCTGCCATTCAAGCAAAGACAAAGAACAAACGAAATTCTTTCAGCCGCACAAAGTAATTCCCCTGAATTTTGACTGAACTCATGCCGGAGCACCTCAGGAAAGCTGCCGAACTCCTAACGACCTAGCTAGAAAGGTTCCATGCTTCTTCACATTTTTTTCTGGAAAGGTTAGTTGGATTCTGCCAATAGCCGTTGGATTTCTCTTTCGGTTGTTTCATATTCTCCTTCACCAATTCGTGTGTATTGGATGACTCCCTTTTTATCAACCAAATAGAGTGTCGGCCAATAGCGATTCCGAAATTTACGCCAGGTATCAAAATCATTATCAATCGGTACCGCATAGGATAGGTGTTTTTTCTTGATATACTCCTCAACTCGACGCACATCATGTTCATATTGAAATTCTGGCGAGTGGATGGCAATCACCACTAACCCCTGCTCTGCATATTTTTTATGCCAAGCCTTGACGTAGGGTTCAATATTACGGCAATTCCAACATCCAAAAGTCCAGAACTCGACCATCACCACTTTTCCGCGAAGATCTGCCAGCCGAAGCGGCTCCGAGTTCAACCATGTTTCATTGGTAATCTCAGGGGCTTGAGTCCCAACTCTTGCATGGACTTGCGGACTATCAGTCAATCCCATCACTGCACAAACACAACTAGCTAAGAATACTCCAGTCAACATCAACCCTTGAAATCGCATCGCCAGTTCCTTTCATCACCTTCAGCCTCCCTCGACAATCTGGGAAATGGACCTGATCGTGTCCAAGATGTTCAATACCGCCTATGAACCACATTCTCTGAATATGGTCAAAAAAAAGAAGAATCCATTACAGACCTGCCAGAGTCTTGAGATTGTCCGATTGGGCTTTCAGCATACGGTTCAGTCCTTTTTCCCGAGTGAGTCAACAGGATTCACCCTTAATACCTAAGTATATTAACCCAGCAAAAACAGTAGGCATACGTAATTCCAATGACTGTGAATCCATTCAAAACTTGTTTTTTATGAAGGGAGATCATGTACACCGCTCACACCACAAACACCAACCAATACACTACATGTCGTAGGCTTTAGCCTATTTTGAAACAATATCATCCGGATATTCACTTTCCTAACCATGGTATTTAACTTGCTTTTGATTATACGTTGAAACGAATTTGCGGTCCCTTCCTCTTTAGAAGATCGACAGCATACTCCAATTTATTCGCAGAATGGATCGCAACAGGGTTCTCGTTTACATAATTTCTTCAGCCGTCTTTCAAAAATGATAACGACTTCTTACACGCCTCAATTCAATGATGGCCATTTTCCCCATCCGCAATTATTACATTTCATTCAGGGGGTATTGTCTTCATGCTTTTTCATGATCCCATTTTATCATTTCGCTCAGACCCAAATAACGCGCCTTTATCTCCATCAGCTGAAGTAGAACGACCACGGATTCATGGAAAATTCTTATACAGGGGCCATACCAAATTATGGATTCGAGGGATTACCTACGGCACGTTTCGGCCCAACATGGAAGGGGACTTATTTCCAAACCCCATCGCGGTAGAACAAGACTTCATTCGTATCGCTTCACATGGGTTCAATGCCATCCGAACCTATACATTACCCCCACGGTGGCTACTGGATCTCGCGTTTCACCACGGATTACTCGTGCTTGTTGGCCTGTGGTGGGACCAGTTCGTCACCTTCTTAGATGATAAGCAACTTGTCCATTCCATCAAACACCGTGTCCGAGAATCGATCCAGCGTTGCGCTGGACATCCGGCCGTCTTGGCGTATTCATTAGCCAACGAAATACCTGGCCCAATTGTTCGCTGGTATGGACAACAAAAAATAGAACGCTTTCTGGAACAGCTCTACACCATCGTCAAATCTGAAGATCCACAAGGGCTTGTCACCTATGTCAATTATCCCACAACTGAATACTTAGAGCTGCCCTTCCTCGATTTTATCTGCTTTAATGTCTACCTCGAACATCAAGACACGCTCATTGCCTACCTCGCACGCCTGCAAAACATTGCCGGCGATCGTCCTCTGGTCCTCGCTGAAATCGGATTAGACAGCCTACGAAACGGGCAAGACAGACAAGCCGAGGTGCTGGACTGGCAAATTCGTACGGTTGGAGCTGCCGGAGGTGCTGGAGCATTCGCCTTTGCCTGGACAGACGAATGGTATTGTGGAGGTCAAGAAATAGATGACTGGGACTTTGGGCTAACCGACCGCTTAAGACAACCCAAACCAGCCCTTGCATCAGTTGAAGCCGCGTTTCGGGATTTCCCGATTCTTCCCAAACAAGAATGGCCAAAAATTTCTGTCATTGTCTGCAGTTATAATGGATCGAGGACGATACGTGATTGCCTCGACGCCCTTCAGCGGCTGGACTATCCGCAGTATGAAGTTATTGTCGTCAACGACGGGTCAACGGACAATACAGAAGATATCGCGAATGAATACCCTTACCGCGTGATCAGCACGACCAACCAAGGACTCAGCAATGCCAGAAACACGGGAATGCATGCCGCTTCGGGAGAGATTGTCGCCTACACCGATGACGATGCCTACCCTGATCCCCATTGGCTGACCTATCTCGCACATATGTTTCTCACAACGTCACATGCCGCCATTGGTGGACCCAACCTCCCACCAAAAGATGACGGCTGGATTGCAGAATGTGTGGCCCACGCGCCTGGCGGCCCTATTCATGTTCTACTCGACGACCAGCTTGCTGAACATATCCCAGGATGTAATATGGCCTTCAGGAAATATCACCTTCAAGCTATCGGCGGATTTGATCCACAATACCGAACAGCAGGCGATGACGTTGACATGTGCTGGCGCTTACAAGAACAGGGATGGACGATCGGGTTTCATGCATCCGCCCAGGTCTGGCATCATCGACGAAACTCCATTCGCACCTATTGGAAACAACAACGCGGATATGGTCGGGCAGAAGCATTGCTAGAAAAAAAATGGCCGCAAAAATACAATGTTGCTGGACATTTATCGTGGAAGGGCCGGCTCTATGGCAAGGGCAGTGCAAACGCCTGTTCGTGGAGAACATCACGCATTTATCATGGCGTGTGGGGAAGTGCACCATTTCAACTGCTGTACCAGGGAAGTCCGTCAACGACCCTCTCCCTCTTACAAATGCCTGAGTGGAATTTAGCCGTCGCGGCACTCGCCATCCTTTCAATATTTGGCTTGATATGGACTCCACTTTCCATTGCCATTCCGCTTCTCGTCGGGGCGCTTGGCACCGGAGCGTTCCTAGCCTTTCGACAAGCCCACAAATGTCCGTTCGAAGTCCCACACTCACCGTTTCTTCGTTTTCGATCAAAATTTCTGACAGCAGGACTGCACCTGCTCCAACCGATTGCACGCTTAACGGGACGCCTGTCTTCAGGCTTAACTCCGTGGAGAACACGTCTCACAGAAAAATTGCTCCTACCATCGGCCCACCGGTTTACTGCATGGAGTGAACAATGGCAGGCTCCACCGGATCGATTGGAAACGATAGAGAATACTATTCAGGAAAAACGAATGGCGGTACAGCGGGGAGGCGACTTTGATCGGTGGGATTTACATATTAAGCCTGGAGTGCTCGGAGGTAGCCGTGTTCGAATGGTGATTGAAGAACATGGCAAAGG
>BQIX01000061.1 GCA_021604145.1 Nitrospirales bacterium | reverse complement strand
ACACTCCCCGAGTCAGCTATTGGTGAACCTTGAGTGAAGGAATGGTATCAGAGAAAAACAATGAAGTGACCGATTGAATCTAGGAAACACATCCTCATCATGAGAGCTACAATAAATTTTGGACAGACTCCAACACTTTTGCGCCTCGGACATTGTTTTTAGGATGGAGGCATGACTTTGATACTGTCAAAAAATATTTGACACAATTTTGGCTCCCCCAACATAGGTCCCGATAATGCTGCCTATTGTCGGGAGAATAAAAGCTAAGAATACTCGTAATAGACGGCTATGCCACCATCGCTTTGGCACGGCAATGTCTTCTGCGACACTTTGAAACTCACGAACCAGGGGGGGCTGAACATAGGCCTGCACAAACGCCGTCACATAACCCACTCCAATCACTGGGGTTAAACTGGTAAAGGGTGCTGAAGCAAACGCGGTTACAATCGTCAGGGGATGCGCAAAAGCAAGAACGGCACCTACAGCACTCGGTATTCCATTGGCTAAAACCCAAAAGAGCGCATTCTCACCGGCAGCCATCGCTCCTTTTTGAAAACCAATGTACATGATCGATCCCACAATAATAGCAGGAATACTCCACCCGACCCATTTCCATGCCCCTGAAACCGGCGGAATCACATCTAACTCTTCTAAATTCACCGGCTGTTGCTCTTTCAATGTCCGTTGGATTCCAGGCATATGACCGGCACCAACCACAGCCACGATTCGCTCGCCTTTCGCATCTCGTATTTTTTTGGCTAAATAGAGGTCACGTTCATCGATCAATACTTTTTTTAAAGTTGGAACTTCTTTCCCCAGTTCTTCCATCATATCCGAGAGCACATCCTGCTTTTTGAGGTCTCGAATTTCTTTTTCTGAAACTTGCGTGGTATCAAAGACACTGAACAGAAGCGAGGACATCAACAGACTCTTCCGCCAGAACGGGGTAGTCCTCCAAGCCCGCCGCATCGTAATCCGCACATCGCGATCACACAATTCAACAGGAATTTGATATTGCTCTGCGGTTTTTGTCGCTTGTAACATTTCGGTACCAGGCATAACCCCCAATTGATCCCCAAGACGTTTTTGATAAGACGCCAACACAAGATTCACCATCAATGTACTGAGCTGATTTTTTCGAATAATCTCCTTGAGATCCAGCGATTCCCATCGCTTGGGTTGTGCGAGCACCTCGAACCTTCTGGAATCAAGCTCTACACAGACACAATCTGGCCGCTCTTGTTCGATGACAGCGCGAACAAGATCTGCAGACTCTTGTGAGACATGAGCCGTTCCTATAAGGATAATAGACTTCTCTGACACAGAAACAACCTGAACATCGTCAGGATATTCACCTTGAAGTCCATGGGTCAGAGAAGCGAGAGGAGGCTGAGGAACGGGTTCATTGACTGGAGAATCCATGAGCACACCTTTGCACATTAGAACAGCAGCTTGTCAAGTCTAGAATTAAAAAAGAGCAATATCGTATAAATTCATGGTAGAATCAGATGCATCCCCAAATAGGACGTTTAGGAGTTCTCGAATAGAATATTGAGGAATTTCACGGATGAGTCAACGAACACAAGCACTTCGAGTTTGGATATGGTTCAGTGGAGATGGAACCCGCTGGCAAGTCGCCAAAACAAAAGATGGATATTGGCATTGTGCACTTGGACTGTTAGGTGGGAAACGATTGTCCAGTTGGGAACCTGGCTTTCCGCCTGGGCTTGGCCCTCTCCCCGAAGGGTTTGAGACCCGATAATAGCTTAGGCCAGCGCCGAAAGACACAACATGGGCATTCAATTCATCTCTAGGCCTTACCTTCACAATCAACGACCATACCTGCTGAATCTCCGATTACCTATAAGTCATAAAGATAATTTACGTTATCCCCTCCCCAGTCTTTAACTTTTCCTTCAATCATTTTCTCTTTGCCACAATACACCCAGACGGTCACATCTGTTGCATTCGTGAGACGTTTCATTGACTGCATAAGCGTCAACACAATTTTCCTTCCGCGTTCACGATCAATCGCCAATCGATTGTAGAGAGATTCGGTGATAGAGAGTTGCAGCAAGTGCCCTTTCACCACCACGGACTCGACATCCGGATTATTGTTTAATTGAGTTTGAATCTGTTCAGCAACTTCTAAATCTGTTAGTTCCACACTCACGGCTTCTCCAATCATCATTGTCATTCAACATGGATCACAGTGGATTCGTCGCGTCTCGTAACCACGCGACAGTTTCATCATCCACGATCGAACATACGACTTCAAATACGCGAGCATGATAGGCATTGATCCAAGCAATTTCCTCGTCGTGCAACAACGTTCGCTCGATGAGACTTCGATCAAATGGGGCAAGCGTGAGCGTCTCAAAAGCATACAGTTCACGCTCCGCGCCGACCACGTCAGCACAAGGGATCACCAGGACTAGACTTTCGATACGAATCCCATACGCTCCAGCTTTATAGTACCCCGGCTCATTCGAGACAATCATCCCGGGATGTAGCGCAATCGATCCTCCCGCTTTTGATATGCGCTGAGGGCCTTCATGAACGCCAAGATAACTTCCCACGCCATGTCCCGTGCCATGATCATAATCTAATCCTGCTTCCCAGAGTGATGTTCGAGCTAGAACATCAAGTTGAGAACCGGTCGTCCCTTTAGGAAAACGCGCAGTGGCTAAGGCGATATGACCTTTTAAGACTCGAGTATACCGGTCACGATGTTCAGCCGTTGGCGTTCCGATCGCAACGGTCCTGGTCACATCAGTGGTCCCGTCTAAGTACTGAGCCCCGGAATCCACCAAATATAATGTACCGGAATCCAATCGAGCGTTGGACTCAGGCGTTGAACGGTAATGAATAATGGCCCCATTGGCTCCGGCCCCTGAAATAGTTGGGAAACTCATATCTTGCCAGAGGTCACTCTGTTGTCGACACGTATCCAAATACTTGGCCGCATCTAACTCCGTCACTTTGCCGCTTAAACTTTCTCGATTCAACCACGCCAAGAAACGACAAAGCGCGACGCCATCCCGTATGTGAGCGTTGCGAGCTCCCTGTATCTCAACCATATTTTTACAGGCTTTTGGCAACGCACAGAGATCGTCTCCATGCACAACTCTCGCGTCATACTGCTTGAGACGATCAAGTATCCACGATGGAGTTTTTTTTGAATCACATAATACGCGAATACGTTGTTGGCCGAGCTGTTCCAATTCATGCTCAAACGTATCAAGCGAACATGGAAAGACCGTTGCACCCAAATGGTCAAGAATTTGAGGCGTAAGTTTTTGTTCTTGCACAAATAGCCGAACCAATCCATCATCATATAAAATCCCCATACATAACGATAATGGTGTATAGGAAAGATCGTTTCCTCGAATGTTCAGCAACCATGCGAGAGAATCCGGAGAGGTGATCACTGTCGCCCCAATTCGGTCTTCTCGGAGTTTCTTACACAGCTCCTCGCGTTTTTCTCGTGAGTCTTTCCCCGCAAAATGCAATGGATGAGGAATCATTGCTGTCAGCGGAACCGTCGGACGGTCTGTCCATACGACATCAACAGGGTTAGGGATAGAGGTGACAAGCTCCGCCTGAGACTGTTCACACACGGCCCGTAATCGCTCAACCTCATCAGATGTATGTAGCCATGGGTCATACCCGAGCTTTGAACCGGGCTGAAGCACAGAAGACAACCATTCTGTGACCGACATCTCCGCACTATGATAAGGTTCAAAACACGATGGATGCACTTCAGTTTTGACTTGCAACACATATCGGCCATCGACAAAAATAGCCCCAGTATCTTGCATCGCCACAGCAATCCCGGCAGAACCGGTAAATCCAGTCAGCCACTGTAAGCGTTCTGCAGAATCGGGGGTATACTCATTCTGATATTCATCAGCATGCGGAATCAGAAATCCAGACAAGTTTCGCTTGAGCAGTTCAGTGCGCAACACCGAAACTCGCCTGACTTGCTCGGATAGTTCTTTCATTGACAATCCTTCATCACGACACTCAGCAATTCATACAAAACATGCTCCTGCAGCAATTGTAGCAAAACACTGTTTGAAATGGGCACAGGAATTTTCAGGCTCATTTCGACCTCCGCTTAAAAACGAACATCCGTCGCTCAAGCTCAATTGCCGATAGTAATTTTTCAACAATAAGGGTAAAACGTATGGGAATGGGTGTGATCGATAAGAAAAGGTATACTGAGGGTTACGCGAGGCTTCCAAGTACAAACGCACGTTCGGCTAACACCTGACGTTCAGTTTCATAGGTCGGAATCATTTTAGTAAAATTGGCATCAACTAATATCTTTTTAATGTGCATGGGAGGCGCCACAAGACTCATCCCGACATGTTTGTCCATCAGAGTTAAATGTGCCAATGCCAGAAAACCCAGGGCAGCACTATCCATAGCCGTTACATCACGCATATTTACAATAATATGATGAACACTCGTCGTTTCGGCATTTCGGATCACGGCCTGAAAGACCTTCCGTGAGTAAAAGCTCAACCGGCCAGAGATCATGAGCACCAGCACATCGTCTTGTAATCGTTCCATTACTTGCATAATCAGACCTTTACACTGTTCTTCATCGGCCATTTTCAGAAATACTTACGTAAAATTTTTCTTTAGACAGGCATTTCGTGGCACTTATCTTCGATAGATCAAAAACAACCATGGAACGCGAAAAATCTATAGCATTCGTGAGAAACGAGTATGGCGAGCAACAAAACCGATCAACCTTTCGTAAGAACCGGCAATAGAGTACGAGGGAAAATCCCCCAAAACATAGGAAGAACCGCATCAAATCCCAATAACTTCTCAATGTAACATTTCTACTATCCTGCATTTTTAAAACTTCCTCCCTATGAGTTTTGAAGTCAAACACCTTCACTCAAGGAAATATTGGTGCACACAGCTTCCACAAACGGCTGTCCCACGCACTTCCCTGTGACGAGATTGACAAACAAGACGAGAACGCTACTATACGACTGACAACTTCGTTTTTATCACACACGACAAAGGTGTAAGCGAGTAAAAAAAGGGGAGGAACTACCTTGAAGTCATTTATTTTTCTCATTCCCATACTGGGCCTTTCGGTGTTTGCGTTCACAGATTCAGCGCTTTCCAATTCTCCCAATAGCTGGATATTATCCGACGACCAACGAAGAGCGTTTCTTCATTATTACTCGCCAATTATTTTGAAAAGATCGGATGAAAACAAGATTAAAGGAAAAACTCGTGGCCACGACTGGATCACAAACTTCAATTTTGATCAAGATGGTGATTTCAGTAATAACCGGAAAAATTGGGAGAAAGAAAAAGTCAAATTTATTGCTGGCAAGGATCACGAGAATTGGAACATTCAGCCCACCCTGTATACGGCCGTCATTGAGTTTATGAAGAATGGCGAAAAAAGTTTAATTCTGCTCTATCACGTTTACCATGCCATGCAAGGATGCCAAAAACTCGAACAGGTTATTTGTAAAAACGAAGATATTCATGACTGGGAACGCATGGAAGTTCGCATCAATCATGTGACGGATCAAGGTCCAGGCCACGGAGAGAACGTCGGATACTCTGTGCTCACCGCTCATTCCAAACACACGGGTCGTCTTGGTGGGCACCCTGACCTTCATTACCTTGACAATATGGAGACTCCGCAAACGATCGAAGGAAAACACCTTTTCATTTGGCAAGCCAAGTGGCGCGGTTCAACTGGACCGCGAAAAGGTGAACTGCGGTTTGTCGAAGACGGATTGCACGAATTCCTGGATGGGACAGCCAAGGTTGACGTGAGCGGACACGACAATAAACCGTTTCATTATATCTTCGTCGATCAAGACGCCAAGGATGCGGCGGCATTCTGGAATGCCAAACGGATCAATGCTGATAATGCATCGGATTTGGCTTCCGGAAGAGATGATGACGACATCATCAAGACAAGGAAAACCAAGCGGATTACCTATGAACTCCAGGACTTGGCAGACGTATTCCCAACTCATTGGGTTCATGCGAACGGCCAAGGGACAAATATCAATTGGGCCGGATCGACGGTTCAGATTGAACTGACTGAACCGATTCAATCATCCATCACCGGCAACGCGATAGACATCCCAGCCGGGCTTCAAGCATTCCATCCTCTATCACTCGATGATGGCGACAAGGGGAAGCGAAGCGGTTATCCAAAAAAGCACTGGTTTTGGGGAACATACTTTTGGGGCAATGAAGGGAAATGGACAAGTGACGCCTATCGAAATCGAGGAGAAGTTTGGAATCAACACGATTACTTTGCACACGAAGGAAGCGAACACCTGAGAAGCAAACCCTCTCCGGAAGAAGAGGCCGGAGAATGGTTACCAGAAGGGTGGCATAAAGCCGAAAATGGAGGATTCGACGGACGATGGGTTCAATTATTTTCGGAATGACAGACCTTGTTGATCAAGCAACAATTACCAGCGATATTAGCCCAATGCTGTCTTCACTGCCTGACCGATCTCTGCTGGATTTTTAACGACATGGACGCCGACGGCCTCAAGCGTCGCCATTTTTTCCGCGGCCGTACCCTTGCCACCTGTGATGATCGCTCCGGCATGGCCCATGCGTCGACCTGGCGGAGCAGTAATTCCGGCAATAAAACTCACAACAGGCTTGGTAACGTGCTCTTTGATATAGGCCGCAGCTTTGTCTTCAGCATCACCGCCTATTTCACCAATCATCACCACGGCTTCCGTTTCATCATCTTCTTCAAACATGTGTAAGAGATCGATATAGCCTGTCCCAATAATTGGATCGCCTCCAATTCCAACGCAGGTCGTCTCTCCAAGGCCGAGTTGCGTCAATTGATTCACGGCTTCATACGTCAGCGTCCCGCTACGTGAGATCACCCCCACTTTCCCTTTTTTATGAATAAATCCAGGCATAATGCCGATTTTGCATTCATCGGCCGTAATAATCCCCGGGCAGTTTGGACCGATAAGACGCGTCGCATGACCTTCGAGCGCTCGTTTGACTTTCACCATATCATTGACAGGGATGCCTTCAGAAATACAGATAATGAGCCAGACACCCGCTTCAATGGCTTCCAAAATCGCATCAGCCGCAAATGGTGGCGGCACAAAAATTAGAGAGGTGGTGGCATCGGTTTTCTTCACCGCATCACGTACGGTGTTAAATACCGGAATACCTTCGACTTCTTGACCCGCCTTACCAGGCGTGACACCGGCCACGACTTGAGTCCCATAGGCTTGGCATTGAGTCGCATGAAACGACCCTTCTTTCCCGGTAATTCCCTGTACAACGACACGCGTGTTTTTATCAACCAGAATACTCATTCGTCGAACCTTTCAGTGCTGACAACTCGGTTGAAATTTAGGCCTTCTTTTTCTTACTGCACAATGCAACAATTTTTTGAGCCGCTTCCCAGAGATCCGTGGCCACTTCAACTTTTAGGCCTGACTCGGCAAGAAGCTTTCTGCCTTCTTCCGCATTGGTTCCTTGCAGTCGAACCACGACAGGCAGTTTAATTCCAACTTCTTTCGCAGCATCGATCACACCATGGGCAATTCGTTCACACCGAACAATTCCGCCAAAAATATTGATAAATATACCTTTGACCTTTTTATCCTTTAAAAGAATTCTAAAGCCAGCCGCAACCGTTTCTTTCGTGGCCCCACCTCCGACATCTAAGAAATTCGCAGGCTCCGAACCAGCCAATTTAATAACATCCATCGTCGCCATGGCTAAACCTGCACCGTTGACCATGCACCCAATGTTTCCGTCAAGCTTGACGTAATTGAGGTTGTGTTTTCCAGCTTCGATTTCCATGGGCTCTTCTTCATGCAAGTCACGGAATTTGAAGATAGCCGGATGCTTATACAAGGCATTGTCATCAAATGAGACTTTGCCGTCCAATGCAATCAGTTGCTTGTCAGTGGTAATCACCAAGGGATTGATTTCTATAAGGGCGGCATTTTTTTCCATGAATAAACGATAAAGATTTTCCAACATTTGAAAAAATGGCTTCACCACCGCTGGCTCCAACGTTGGCAACCCAAGCCCAAACGCTAAATTTCTTCCGTTGTGGGATTGAAATCCAACCGCAGGATCAATGGCTTCTTTCAAGACTTTTTCAGGAGTGTTCTCGGCAACCTCTTCGATTTCCATTCCACCTTCAGTGCTCGCAATGAACGTCGGGCGACCTGTATCACGGTCCACAAGCAGACTGAGATAGAGTTCTTTATCGATGCCAGCGCCTTCTTCAATCAGCAGCCGCCTGACCTTTCGACCCTTTGGACCAGTCTGATGGGTCACAAGGGTTTTCCCAATTAATTCTGTCGCGAGGCCAGGCACTTCTTCTTTATTTTTGGTAATTTTGACGCCTCCGGCTTTTCCACGGCCTCCAGCATGAATTTGTGCTTTGACCACGTAGACTGGCGTATCCAACGCCGCAGCCCATTTTTCCGCCGCACGCGCATTCTTGATTTCTTTCCCTTTCGGCACAGGCACACCGTATTGGGCAAAGAGTTGTTTGGCCTGAAATTCATGAATGTTCATGTCTGATCCTTTTGGCTATATGACGAAGACGACACACACTCGCGACGTATTGAACGCCAATGCTAGGGATTTCGTGTATAGGCTGGCAACACCATTGGAGATGCAACCTGATTCTTCACACCATGTTTTGCGGCTTCAGCTCTGAATCGTGCTAGATGTTCGAGCGTTAAGGCGCCTTGTGCATCTGACTTTGCACGTGCAGCAGCCGTTAAACCTGCACGCTTCCCAAAGACCATAAGGTCTAACAACGAGTTTCCCATCAATCGGTTGCGCCCATGCAGCCCTCCAGAGGCTTCGCCTGCAACAAACAGACTCTTCACCGGTGTTTCACTGTTTTCGTCAATTTTTACGCCACCGTTTTGGTAATGAAGAGTCGGATAGATCAACACGGGATCCTTGCGAATATCGACTTGGTATCGTTCGTATTGCCGAACCATCGCCGGGAAATGTTTATCCAACGTTCCTTCACCATGCTCAACCTCGAGGAGCGGGGTATCTAACCACACACCGACTTTTCCTGAATCAGATGTGACCCCACGCCCTTCCTCGCATTCACGAATGATGGAGGACGAGACAACATCGCGAGTATCAAGTTCATTGACAAACCGTTCACCTTTAGCATTAACCAGATGCCCACCTTCAGATCGAATCCCTTCGGTCACCAAGGCGCCAACGAGTTGCTCAGGATACACTCCACCCGATGGATGGTATTGAAAGGTATCGATCTGGACTAGCGGCGCCCCCATTCGATAGGCCATCGCCAACCCATCGCCGGTTGCCCCATAATGATTACTTGTCGGAAACCCTTGTATATGCAGACGGCCAATACCGCCCGTGGCCAAAATGACCGTTTTGGCTGCTACAACCACTAGGCGTTTGTTATCTAAATCCTGCAACACGGCACCAGTACAAGCCCCCTGGGAATCACTGAGTAATTCTACCGCTGCCGCAAATTCCAGGAGTGGAATTTTTTGATTGAGCACCTCATCTTTAAGCACTCGCATGATTTCGAGACCTGTATAATCCGAGCAGGTCAAAAGCCGTTCCTTCGAACTGCCGCCACCTTTTTTGACATGGAGATTGCCATCGGCATCTCGATCGAACAAGACCCCTAGTCCGAGCAGCCATTTCGCAATGGACGGCCCCTCTTCAACCATGACCTTCAAAAGAGCATGGTCATTTTTCATATGACCGCCCTTAAGAGTATCGAGAAAATGTTGAACCGGAGAATCGTCTGGAGCCACTGCAATCTGCATCCCACCCTGTGCCATCACCGAGTTAGAATCGACAAGACGCAACTTGGTCGCCAACAGGACGTTCGCACCCTCCTCATGTGCATGCAAAGCCGCAGCACAACCAGCACCACCTCCACCTACCACAAGCACATCAACAGAGTAATCCGGGATGAGAGGAGAATCGGCCGAGATAGGGCTTTCACCTTCTAAAATAGACGCGAGCTCTCTGACTGTCTGATCGCCGGCATTCGGGCCAAACATAATCGGCCGATAGGCTTGCTCACGATGATCAGGGTGATATTTTTTTATCAGGGTATCACGTTCAGCGGGCGTGAACTTTGGAAAGGATTGCGCTCGACGCGCATCACGAGACTTATGAACTACATCATGAAGAGTTGGAAGATCCACTAGAATACCTTTAATAAAAACGCCTTGAGCAGGCAACCGAAATGTCAAGCCGGCAATGTACGAGTAGCACTAAGAACATTCAACTATCGTATTCTAGGATACCTATTAATCCAAACTATTGTGAGCCGATGCCCAACGAGTAGAACCCCAACGCCCGACAGCCAGCAGAATGTTCAACTATCGTGTTCTAGGAAATACAATTATAAAGACCTGTCGAACATCCGCACCGCTTTCAACAACTGTAGATTAAGGAATTTTAGCTGATGCCTGCTGCAATTCCTCGTCAGTCATCTTCAGCACTCTTGACCAGTCTGCTTGGTAGCGACCTTCTTCGATCTCCTGAATTCGTTTATCTAAGCCTTCAGGCTTATCCGTGAAGTGCACCCCTTGAGCACGACTTGCATAGACAGCTACAAGATTAGGAGCAATATCGGCAATGCACACTGGCGCGCACATACCACACATCACGCAATCCATAAACATTTCGGAGACAGCTTTAAAATCACCAAAGACCGCCTTCCAAACCCCTTCCCGCACATCAATAGATTGCGGACAGGCCTCTGTGCACGCATTGCAATTCCGACAAAGAGGAGCTTCTGGATACAGGGTAAAAAGATCTTGCTTGGGATCTGTTAACTCCGTCAAATCATAAGTGGCTTTTCGCGCTGGAAAGGCCGGCATAAATGAAAACGACATGCCGTCTTCTACCGCAAACGAACAGGCTAAACAGGTTTTGACTTTCGGATCATCTTTCGTTCGATAATACGTGGCACAGGCCCCGCAAAACCCACCAAGACATCCCACACCTCGAACAACTTCCTGACCGGTATACCAGAGCGCTTTGATTAATGTGATGCCAGCTGGAACTTTATGAGGCTTCCCCTCAATCTCGACCGTCACCATCTGAGGTTGAAGACTCTGTTCTTGATCCAATGTATGTTCTTTATCGAATGTTTCAGACGTCATAATGATCAAACGGCACGTGATAAAAGATTAATTTAAGGCGTTTAAGGCCGACCCGGACCTAAACCAGACAATTTGCTGTTCAGTCATACTATGATTTGCTTTGATTTTCACTTCTTTCCCATCTTTTTTATGAATCGTGATATCGATGGGTTGTCCTGGAGTCAGACTATTCAAACCATGAACGGAGAAACGATCTTCCTGTTCAATCTGATCATAATCGCTCGGGTTTGCGAATGTCATCGGAAGCACACCTTGTTTTTTAAGGTTTGTTTCATGGATTCTGGCAAAACTTTTCGTTAAAACAGCCAACACTCCCAGGAATCTAGGGGACATAGCCGCATGCTCCCGACTGCTTCCTTCGCCGTAATTTTCATCACCAACGACAAAAGACCCAACACCCTTTGACTTATAGTCACGAGCAATTTGCGCCATATTCAAACCTGACTCACCGGTTAAGACATTGGTGCCTTTCCCTGGCTCAGATGAAAACGCATTCGTTGCGCCCAAGAACATATTGTCGCTAATTTTGTCGAGATGACCTCGGAATTTGAGCCACGGTCCCGCTGGCGAAATATGATCTGTCGTGGTTTTTCCTTTGGTTTTCAAAAGAAGAGGAAGTTTTTCAAAGTCCTTTCCGTCCCACTTGGGGAATGGTTCCAACAGTTGCAATCGTTCGCTTGTCGGCGGAAGGTCAACCTCAAGTCCTTCTCCATTTTCAGCCGGAGGAACAAATCCTTCTTCGCCTTTGGCAAAACCATTGGCAGGCAGTTCTTCTCCTTGCGGAGGATCAAATTTGAGATCTTTCCCGTCAGCAGTCTTAATCGTTTGATTCACTGGATCGAAACCTAAGTCACCGGAAAACGCATAAGCCGTCACCACTTCTGGGCTCGCTAAAAATGAGAGCGTTTCAGCAATGCCATCATTTCGACCAGGGAAATTTCGGTTAAAGGTACTCACGATCGAATCCGCTTTACCCTTCACGCCATCCGCACGCTTCCATTGGCCAATACAGGGGCCGCAAGCATTCGCTAACACCGTTGCACCCATGTCCTCAAAGGTTTTCATAAACCCGTCACGCTTCATCGTGTGATAAATTCGCTCAGATCCCGGGCTGACAAGGAACGCCGTTTTTGCTTTCAGACCGGCCTTGAGACCTTGCTCTGCAATATGAGCGGCACGCCCAATGTCTTCATATGAAGAGTTCGTGCAGCTACCCACCAACGTTGCTTTCAACTCAACGGGATAGCCTTTTTCCTTTGCCTCAGCGGCGAGCTTAGAGATCGGTCTGGCGAGATCCGGCGAATGCGGACCAACCACATGCGGCTCAAGGGTTGAGAGGTCAATTTCCACAATCTCGTCATAATACTTTTCTGGCGACGCATAGACCTCTGGATCGGCGACCAACAATTCACGATTGGCCTCAGCCAATTTCGCAATATCTTCTCGTTCAGTGATGTTCAGATACGCGACCATTTTTTGATCAAACGGGAAGACTGATGTCGTCGCACCCAATTCGGCACCCATATTGGTGATGGTACCTTTTCCTGTTGCACTGATGGTTTCCGCACCAGGACCGAAGTACTCGACAATTTTATTGGTTCCACCTTTGACGGTGAGCTTTCCACAGATGTAGAGAATGACATCTTTGGGCGAGGCCCACCCATTGAGTTTTCCGGTCAACTTGACTCCAATAAGTTTTGGATGAAGAACTTCCCAGGGGAGGCCGGCCATCACTTCACCCGCATCGGCACCACCAACGCCAATCGCGAGCATGCCTAATCCGCCACCGTTTGGAGTATGAGAATCCGTCCCGATAATCAATCCACCCGGGAACGCGTAATTTTCGAGCACGACTTGATGAATGATTCCAGCCCCTGGCTTCCAAAATCCGATTCCATACTTTTTCCCGGCCGATTCGAGAAAGTTATAGACTTCTCGATTTTCATCATTCGCCATCTTCAGATCTTTTTCAGAACCCATTTCAGCACGAATGAGGTGATCACAGTGAATCGTGCTGGGAACAGCCGCCTGCTTCTTTCCCGCTTGGATAAACTGCAACATCGCCATTTGCGCCGTCGCATCCTGCATAGCCACACGATCTGGGCGAAGCGCCAACATGGCT
>BQIX01000060.1 GCA_021604145.1 Nitrospirales bacterium | reverse complement strand
AGTCCAACCCCGGACGATCCAACGACTCTTCATTTTCCTGGTTTCTCGAGTGAGGCGATTAGTTTCTTAGTTCATCAAAGACACATTCGAGGCGTGGGTATTGATACGGCGAGTATTGATGCCGGGCAATCACGGGATTTTGCTGCCCATCGTGTTCTGAGCGAAGCGAACCGTTATGCACTTGAAAACATCGCCTCACTTCAGGACATTCCGCCCCGAGGAGCTATGGTCTACGCTCTGCCTATGAAAATCAAACATGGGACTGGAGGCCCTGTCAGAATTCTTGCGATCATACCCTCTCGATAATTCACTCTGAAAAGAGGGCCATTCGTGTGTTTCATGATATAGCTCGTTCTGTGCTGGATCGGATTGGGTAACACTCTTCATTGAATTGAGCTGTTTTGCTTGACATTACTAATCCTACCTTCCATAGTATTGTTGAATATTTCAACAATAGGGGGACAGTATGGCGACGGTGAATTTTAGTGTGCCAGAGCCGATCAAGGCCGCATTCGATAAGACTTTTGCTGGTGAGAATAAAAGTGCGGTGCTTACCCAATTGATGCAACAGGCTGTCGATGAGCGTGAACGTGCGGCACGGAGGGCTCGCGCTATTGAAAAACTTTTGGCCCTTCGCACAAAGGTTAAACCGATTCGTTCCAGTTCTATACGGCGGGTAAGACGTAGCGGGCGCCCATGACCTACCTGGTTTTGGATGCGAGTGTGATTGTTAAGTGGATTCTATCTGATCGTACAACTGAAGAAGATACAGGGAAAGCGCTAGATATACTTCAGGCCGTCAAGGACGGTCATCTCACCTTGCAGCAACCACCCCATTGGTTGGCGGAAGCGGCTGCTGTTATTTCCCGCCTGTCCCCAATGATTGCACAAGAATCCGTGGCCTTATTGCATGCCATGGATTTTCCAGTCCTGATCGAACCAGAAATTTATCAACGAGCATGTCATTTGGCTATTGAGTTACAGCAGCATCTGTTTGACACGTTGTATCATGCGGTGGCTTTATGCCAGCCTAACACAATGTTAGTGACTGCCGATGATCGTTATTACCGCAAAGCATCTAAAATAGGAAGTATTGTGCGACTTCGGGATTATCCACTAGAAAGATTTTCCTCCTAGGTAAACATACCATGGTAGATGATGGTCGGTGTAGGGCGTCTTCCTGGCTGTCGGGGTCTGGGGGGAGTGTAGGAAGTCGAAGACTGAACAATGTAGTTGAAAAAGAATTGGAGCGGGAAAGGGGATTTGAACCACCCTCCGTCGTCCGTTCGGCTAAGAAGGCCTCGCTGACTCCCGCAGAAGGGGCCAGCCCCCTCGCGCACTCCCCACGAAAGGGGCACCCCCCTTTCGAAATTCCCGGTCGAGGGTTCAAATTTGTTGGGGACTATTGGGGGAAGTTGGAGCGGGAAAGGGGATTTGAACCCCCGACCCTCGCCTTGGCAAGGCGATGCTCTACCACTGAGCTATTCCCGCTCTCTGGATGCTTAACCGAAGTTCGATTCTAGTGCTGTGCTATAAGGCTGTCAAGCCATTGAGTCGATAGAGTTTTTTGTTCCAATATGCTTGATTTATGAAGATTGTTGTAGGACAGCTACTCATACACAGTGTCGTAACATAAATGGTATATCTGGTATGAGTCATATGGATATGCCAAATCTAAGAGTTTGGACATCTTGTCGTTTCAGCATATAATTGATGCATTGATGACGTTTCAATGGGAGTGCCTCGCTGCCTGGCTTCCTGGGCAAACTATCAGGCATCGATTGGGTAGGTGTTTGAGTAGTTAGGAAAATTCTACTATATTCCGATAGAGAGAGATTAGAAGGGTTCGCAGGCGAATTCCGAGAAAGTTTCTTCCCTTCCAACCTTGCGATAATACGAAAAAGCCATACAATATCTGTTATATACGTCTTCATTCTTAGCAATTGGAGGAGTCATCATGCATGTGAGTGTCATTGGAACTGGCTACGTTGGACTAGTCACGGGAGCATGTTTTGCCGAATATGGAATAAATGTGACGTGCATGGATGTCGATTCCAAGCGCATCGACAAATTAGAGAAAGGCGAGATTCCATTTTTTGAGCCAGGGCTGGCAGAGCTCGTCACCAAGAACACGAATGCGGGACGCCTCAAGTTTACAACCGATTTGTCAAAGGCGGTTGATGAGGCCCTTGTCATTTTTATTGCTGTTGGTACCCCATCGAGGGACGATGGGTCTGCTGATTTGTCATTTGTCGACGAGGTGGCCAAAAGTATTGGCAGTCGCATGACGGGCTATAAAGTTGTCGTGACAAAGTCTACCGTTCCAGTGGGGACTGCCGAACGCGTCCATAAGCTGATTGCTGAAAATCAAACAACCCCGCAAAAATTTGGCGTCTGTTCTAATCCTGAGTTTTTGCGAGAAGGGTCAGCGATCGAAGACTTTATGCGTCCCAATCGTGTCGTCATTGGTGCTGATAGTCCAGCGTCCGTGGCCATTATGAAAGATCTGTACCGGCCGCTGTATCTCATTGAAACACCCATTGTAATTACCGATGTGCCGACGGCAGAAATGATCAAATATGCGTCCAATGTATTTTTAGCCACAAAAATTTCGTTTATTAATGAAATGGCGAATCTCTGTGAAAAAGTCGGAGCCGATGTCCAAGTCGTCTCAAAGGGGATGGGCCTCGACCATCGAGTTGGCTCGAAGTTCTTGCATGCAGGTCCTGGATACGGAGGGTCGTGTTTTGGAAAAGACACGGCCGCGCTTATTCACATTGGAGAAACTGCTGGATATGAAATGCAGGTTGCCAAGGCGACGAAGCGAGTGAATGAACAACAGCGAGTGCGTATGCTCGATAAGATTCGTGACGCATTAGGAACCGTCCAAGGCAAAACTGTCGCGATATTGGGATTATCTTTCAAACCCAATACCGATGATATCCGGGATTCTCCCGCATTGGCGATTGCTGAACAATTAATAAAAGAAGGCTGCACGGTTCGTGCGTTTGATCCTGAAGCTTTGGAAGAATCGTTGAAGGTGGTGAATGGATTAGTAGCGTGTCAGGATGCCTATCATGCCGCAGAGGGTGCGCATGCGCTGATCTTGGTGACTGAATGGAATCAGTTCCGGAGTCTTGACTTTGATCAATTAAAAACGCTTGTCAAATCTCCATGTCTCATTGACTTGAGAAACGTCTATGAGCCAGACCGGGTGGCGGAGCAGGGATTTTATTATGTGTCAGTTGGACGGCCACCTTCCGGAAGCCGTCCTAGCTGAGTGTCGACATACTGACTGAAAAGTTGAGCTATCGTACCGGGAATCTGTCACTTAGGTTTTGGGTTTGTATCCCATACGATCCAGCACTTTCATGATGCGTTTGGTGAGTTTCGGGTCTGCTTCACCAAGCGCATCGGCCAAAGGTGCCACAGCAGGCTTTCCGATTTTCCGCAAAATCTCCGTTGCCGACTGCCGCATATCATCCTCTTCTGAAATCAGGAGGGGAATGACTTGTGTCACGGAAGGTGCCCCAATTTTAATAAGGGCTTCATATGCACGGTGACGCACATCCCCTACTTCGTCATTCAGCGCTTCAACCAAGGGTTTGACCGATTCTTCTGACTTGAGTTCCCCAAGAATTTCAGCCGCATACTTTCTATTTAACCAATGGGTATCTTGAAGGTCTAATAACGCGGCTTCTGCTTTTTGTACATTGGGATCTTTGGCGCGAATCCGGAATTGCTTGACGAGCCGTTTCCCGTCTTCTTCCATCACGCGAAGCGTTGCACCATCTCCGACATGAATTTTCTGAAGATCTTCTAATGCCTCATCCGAGACGTCTAGTAAGACGGTCTTACCGTCATAGGCCAAGAGTTCAACTTCAATCTGTTTGGCCTCAATATTAATTGCGGTCACATTCTCAGTGACGAGATTAAACCCATCCTTTTTTGTCCCACTTTTGGGACCGATTTGGACAAGTTGTGCTGGAGATTCATCTGCCATTATTGCTCCTTTCACCCTCTTAGAAGAGATGAAGTCTATTCAATGTTTATGATTTTGCAGAATCCGGAGTCCACCCAAAACTACTCAGAGCCCCTTCAACGGTGTCACGGACCATTTCGTTTTCGTCTTCGAGTAACGGCACGAGTGATGTGACCACTCGTTTGTCGCCTAATCGTGCCAAAGATTCTACCGCGTTTCGGCGAACTAACCAATCCTCATCGGCTAACGATTCAATCAATGGATCGACGCCGCGTGGATCCCCGATTTTCCCCAGGGCTTCGGCGGCATGTCGACGGACGATCCAGTTAGGCCCTTGAAGTTCTTGAATCAGAGCATCTGTCGCTCGGGAATCACCAATTTTCTTCAGCACGCGTGCGGCATCTTCTCGTAGTGTGGCATCCATCAGGGCTTCAACAAGTGCTGGGACGGCTTCGGGGTCTCCGATACGTTCTAACGCCCAGACAGCCGCATTGCGCACGGCACCATCTTTGTCACCTTGGAGTGCTTTCATGAGGGGAGCCACTCCACGAGGTGATTTAATTTTTCCCAAAGCCGAGGCCGCTTGCTCTCTTACCATCCATTCTTCGTCCTCGGCTAAAGCTTCGATCAATGGTTCGATTGCCGGTTCACCAATTTGTGCGACCGCGCTGGCCGCAGCTTCTCGAACGACCAAATCGTCTTCCAAGAAGAGGTTGATAAGCTTTGGAACAGCCACTTCTCCAATTTCACTAAGATTTGTGGCGGCGTGATTACGAAGCGCTTCATTGTCATCACGCAGCGAAGCCAGTAGTTGTTCAACGCGATTGGATTCCTCCATCGTTTCTATTCCTTTCCTGCCCAAGCTTCTTCATCCAATTGAGCGTCAAGGGCAGCTAATTTGTCAAGGATGATTCCTGAATTATATGAGATCAATCCATCTCGATCAGTTTTCAGTTTTTTAAACAGTTCCACGTGTGGCCGTAACACTTCTACATCTTTAATCTTTTCCAATGCCTCTACGGCCAGGACACGAAGCGGACGTATGGGAATGATTTCGACGAGTAAATCGACTGTGCGCGCGTCACCAAGAAGACCTAATGATTTTGTGGCAAGTTCTTTGACGCCAGTGTCGCCGTCGACGCGAAGTCGTTCCATTAATGGTTCGACGGCGCGGACATCTGAAATTTTTCCCAAGACGTCAGCCGCTGCCTCTCGGACAACCCAGTCGTCATCTTCAAGATATTCGATCAGGATTTCAACCGCTGGACGACCGATAGGATGAATTTTAATGACGGCTTCTTGCCTAGCGCCTTCTCGTAACTCGGACTCTTCCACATTCGCGAGTTCGTTCATCACTTCATTAATCCGATCACGAATGGCGGTCAGTTTTCGAAGCGTCTCCATCGTGATATGGGAAATTGCAGGGTCAGCCATGGCGTCGACCAAGGCATCGGCTGAGCGTGGATCTAGAAGATGATCAAGAATCGTGGCGGCAGTGATTCGTGCAGATTCTTCTGGATCATGGAGCATCTCTGTTAATGGACCGATGGATGTGGGAATCGAGCCAAGCAATGCCGTCACCGATTCTCTGTGACGCTCCTCCTTGAGTAGTTTCACAAGTTCCGCGGCGGTGGGTTCGTCTAAAATACCTGCCATTTGTTCCAGCGATGCCATCGCAGCCTTGCTCACGGCCTCATTCTCATCAGCAATCATTTTGACGACGGGAATGCCGGCATGTGGATCTCGAATACGTGCGAGCATCCTGACGGCTTCGACTTTGTATTCAGGCGTGCCGTGAGCCATGGCTTCGATCAATCCGGCAACAGCTGGAGGACCACCTTTGAGGCACGCAACGGTCGATCGCATACGTCTCCAGTCTTCTTCGTGATTCAACTCGGAGATCAGCGTTTCTAATGTTTCTTTTGGCATGCTGAATATCGCAAACGTCTAGAGATAATTCTTGGCTACAGCCGAATTTGTCCAGGCCTCCAGCCTAAACGAGAGAGGGTTTCTTTCACGTGAAACCGAATATTGTCGTCTGTTTCCGTTTTATACATCGCGACCAGTGGGGATACGGCCGTTTTCCCAAAGCGGGTTAACGCTTCGGCGGCTTCGACCCTAATGAGCGTGCTTTTTAGGCCTTGTTGAAGAGTAGGAATGGCACGTTCGTCACCAATTTGTGCCAGGGCTTTGACGGCAGCTTCCACCGGGGGCAGATCTTCCTGATACAAGTTATCTTCGCATGCTGCCATTCGTCCTTCATAGGCTTTCGTTACTAAACTGTTAATAATATTTGTCAATGTGGGTATCGCTTCCGGATCGCCGATTTTCCCAAGTGCCGTAATGGCCTGAGTCTTCAATGTGGGCTGATCGAGAATCGACAAGAGAGGCTTCACCGCACGCAAGTCACCAATTTCACCAAGCGCTCGGATGGTCTCGAGTTTGACCGTGGTGTCAGGGTCTTCAATTATCAATTTAAGCAGAGGTTCGACGGCGGCTTGAGGTTTCAACAGAGCTAAAGCTTCCACACCATGAAGGCGAACCCTCCAGTCTTTATCTTGTAATAGGTCTAAGAGAGGAGAAACAGAAGCGTCACCCAAAGCGGCAATGGCGGCTCCAGCATCGTCTCGTACGGCAGGAACCTTGTCTTGAAGTAATAAAATGAGCGTGTCAATGGCTCGTGGATTGCCTATGTTGCCAAGAGCTTTGGCCGAATGGCTGCGTACAATCCAATTTGGATTCAGGAGTGCTGCAATAAGGGAATCCACGACACGATCATCACCGATTGTAACGAGTATTGAGGCGGCTATTTCTTGAACATTGAGGTCGAGATCTTGAAGTGCGTGCCCAAGAGCCTGGATTGCAGGTTCGCCTATCGCAGTGAGTGAGGACGTAGCAGCCATGCGGACTGCCCGATCAGTATCTTTGAGGGCGCGGATAAGAGGTTGGACACTTCGTGGGTCCTGAAAATTTCCGAGTGCAGCGGCCGCGTCTTCACGAACACCCCAATCGTTGTCGTTGAGTGCAGAAATATGTTCGGCCACACTGTCTGCCATAATTATATATTCCTAAGTAATATTTAGGCAAAACCAGGATCTGCCCCACGTCTTTCATGAATCATGGATATGCCATGAGGAGTCAAATAGCCGACTCACGTTAGCACAGCGTTTTTTGGGGGGTCAACTGAATAGGTGGCAAGAGGTTGGAGGAGTTAGTGAGTTAATAAGACTTCGTGTTTGAAGGATTTTAAAAGGGAGAGAATCATGAGAATAATGATAATGGCGAACGGAAAGGCCGCAATAATGGCTCCTGTTTGAAGAGCTTTGAGACCTCCAGACCACAGTAAGACGGCAGCGGAAACAGACTGAATGATTCCCCAGGTAAATTTAATGTGATTAGGAGGATTCAGACTGCCATGGGTCGTTAAGGTCCCGAGGACAAAAGTGGCTGAATCAGCTGATGTGATAAAAAATGTTCCGATAAGGAAAATGGCAATCATCGACATCAGGGTTCCCAGAGGGAATTGTTCTAAAACTGTAAACAATGCGACCTCAATACCGTTTTTGTCGATCGTTTGTCTGATCGGCACGTGGTCGAACAATTCGAGCGAAATTGTGGTGCCGCCAAAGACTGAAAACCAAAAGGCACAGAAGAGCGTCGGAACGAGAAGAACGCCGAGGACAAATTCACGAACGGTGCGGCCTTTGGAGATACGGGCGATAAATGTTCCGACAAACGGTGCCCAGGCGATCCACCAGGCCCAATAAAACAGTGTCCAGTCGTGAATCCACGTCGAATCGGTCAGGGGGGCTAGGTTGAGGCTCATGGTGGGTAAGTTTTGAAGGTAGTTTCCGATTCCCGAAGAGAATATCTCCATAATAAACTTTGTTGGTCCAAGAAAAAGGAGAAAACAAAGCAGTGTTAATGCCAGTGCCATGTTTAAATTACTTAAGTATCTGATGCCGCGCTGTAATCCTGTTTGAGCTGAAAGCATATAGAGGATGGTGACGATTGCGATTATTGTCAGCTGAGTTTCCAGTGTATTCGGTGTTCCGAAGAGATAGGATAGCCCACCACTGATTTGCACAGCACCAAATCCTAACGATGTGGCCACGCCAAAAACGGTGGCAAATACGGCGATGACATCTATAGCATTCCCGAGCGCCCCATCGGCCTGTTTGCCGAGAATTGGTTTGCAGCTGAGGCTGATAAGTCCTGGGACACCTTTTCGAAATTGAAAATAGGCCAGGACTAAAGCCACCATGGTGTAGATGCCCCATGGATGGAGTCCCCAATGAAAGAAACTATATCGTATCGCCATTCGTGCGGCTTCAGGCGTGTTGGGCGGCCCGGTGGGGGGATTGTGAAAGTGGGAATTCGGTTCTGCCACTCCCCAAAAGACTAGCCCAATTCCCATTCCGGCACAGAAGAGCATGGCAAACCAAGTAAGCAGCGGAAATTCAGGTTTGGCTCCATCTGGCCCAAGGGGAATGTTTCCGTATCGAGAGAATATAAGAGAAAAAGCTGCAAGTAAGAATGTCGAGGCAGCAAGGACATAGAACCACCCAAAGGCATCGAGCAGAGATTTTTGAGCCGCACCAGTCACCTCAGCAAGATGGCTTGGAGCAAAAGTTCCCCAACTGAGAAAGGAGAGAGCGAGGAGCAGGGATATTTTGAAGACAGGAGTCGTGGCTTGCATATTCATGAATTCGCCCTTGGGGATAGCACAAATGATGACTGTGAACAAGCAAAAGCACGAGAAATTGTCTAGTGAGTCGCCAA
This sequence comes from Nitrospirales bacterium, assembly GCA_021604145.1. Lineage (GTDB taxonomy): Bacteria > Nitrospirota > Nitrospiria > Nitrospirales > UBA8639 > JAGQKC01. Next base: position 4,582 of record BQIX01000060.1, on the reverse strand, counting down.
GAACACAGTTCTATTGTAAGTCTTCACCAAACCTAACACCCGAGAAGTCATGGTCAGAAATTCACGCGTTCATCCGTGACATAAATTTGTAAATACTTATTTTTATTATAAGTATTGGGCAAGAACTGAGTTGTTGAATTTGGAAAGGGGTTGCGGGAAGGCGTCAGAACTCGTTAGACTGTCGACAGATTTTAGGGGCTTCCTGCGACTCGTAGGAGCGCAAGGAGCCCCTTCGCTATTTTGCCTCTTTCCCACATACTTGCCTAATTCATAGGCAAAATCTAATAGGAGTCCATCCATGGCCAAAGAACAGCAATACGGCGACAACCCAATCGCTCAACGGAAAACGGATCAATATAAAAAGGAGTATGTCCAAGGTTTCGTTCAGAAGTGGGATGCTCTTATTGATTGGGAGGCCCGGGCCTCAAGTGAAGGCGACTTTTTCATACGAATCCTTCAGGAACGAGGTGTCAGGCGGGTGTTAGACGTAGCCACAGGGACTGGATTTCATTCCATACGGCTTCTTCGTGCAGGGTTTGATGTGACCAGTGCTGATGGCAGCCCTGAAATGTTGGCTCAAGCCTTTGAAAATGCTAATCAGGCCGGGTTTATCATGCGAACCGTTCATGCGGATTGGCGATGGTTAAGCCGGGATATACACAATAAATTTGATGCAGTGATTTGTTTGGGAAACTCCCTGACGCATCTCTTTTCCGAGCAGGACCGTCGTAAAGCCTTAGCCGAATTTTATACGGCTCTCACGCATGATGGCGTCCTTATTCTTGATCAGCGCAACTATGATGGAATTTTGGATAACGGCTTTACCTCGAAGCATGTGTATTATTACTGCGGCGATAATGTGAGTGCGAAGCCTGAATACGTTGACGAAGGTCTTGCGCGATTCGAATACCAATTCCCAGATGGCTCGCAATATCACCTCAACATGTATCCGCTTCGAAAAGAATATACCCGTCGTCTTATGCATGAAGTAGGATTTCAACAAATTAAAACGTACGGGGATTTTCAAGAAACACATAAGGTGGAAGATCCCGACTTCTTTGTCCATGTTGCGGAAAAACTGTATAGAAATGAGGAACGGACACAAAATACTGTCCAAGCAAATACCTATTCTCAAGCTGTTGATACGGCAAGAGACTATTATAACAGCTCAGATGCTGACCGGTTTTATGCCACTATCTGGGGTGGGGAAGATATTCATGTTGGTCTCTACGAAAAGGATAGCGATACGATTTCAGAGGCGAGTCGGCGAACCGTCGAAAAAATGGCGTCCCTAGTTTTAGGGATAGATCAAAAAAGTCGAGTGCTTGATATTGGGTCTGGGTATGGTGGGTCTGCGCGTTTTTTAGCCAAAACCTATGGATGTCAAGTCGGATGCCTGAATTTAAGCGAAATACAAAATAAGCGAAATCGTGAGCTCAATAACATACAGGGTATGAGTCTCACCATTAACGTGGTTGATGGAAGTTTTGAGAATATTCCGCTACCTGATGGTTCTGTTGATGTTGTTTGGTCCCAGGATGCGATTCTCCACAGTGGAGACAGAAAGCGTGTCATCGAAGAAGTTGTCCGGGTTTTAGCAAAGGGTGGTCAATTTATCTTTACCGATCCGATGCAGAGTGAAGACTGTCCTTCGTCTTCACTGAAGCCAATTTTAGATCGTATTCATCTCGACTCTCTTGGTTCGATTCCATATTATCGAACCGTTGCAACAGAGTTGGGCCTAAAAGAGGTCAAAATTGTAGACCTCTCAGAACAATTAGCCAACCATTACGGTCGAGTTCTCAAAGAAGTCAGTGCAAATCGCAATACGCTTATTCAGGTCTGTAGTGAAGAGTATGTTGAGAAAATGAAGGAAGGGTTGCAGCACTGGATTGATGGTGGCAATGCTGGGCACCTTACGTGGGGGATCCTTCATTTTCAGAAGGTTTGAGGCCTAAGAGGCCGTAAAGCAAAAATGCCCTCTCACGTTGTGTGAGAGGGCATTTTTTTTGATTAGAAAAAATTCAGACTAGCTGGGACTCAAGCAAGAAGACGTCATCGTTCTATTTTGAGATCTTTGGCGGGTTTTGCAAAATCCCCAGATGTTCCAAAGCGGCCTTCTAGGCCTAGCACGTTTGACGTGTCTGTATATTCAGGGTCTTGAGATGACTCTTTCTCTTCTTCATCCGGTTCCCATCCTAACTTCTCGAGCGTTTCGCGTACAACTTTTTTAAGGGCGCCGGATGCGGTCATTCGAGTAGAAGCAAAGGCGAGGACTCGTTCGCTTTCTTTGCCGACCTTTGAGAGATCAGGGTCATGTAAAAAGGAAACGAGAGGTTCTATGGCATTATCACCAATAAGGACGAGGGATGCGGCTGCATAGTCACGTAAGACAATATCTTTAAGAAGTAAAATTAAATCAGGAATAACTTTCGGGTGACGGAAGTGTCCCAAAGCCGTTGCGGCAGCCTCTTTAATGAGTTGATCTTCACTAATAATGCATCCCGGTGTTGGCCTGCCTTCTTGATGAATGCCTTTGCCTTTCAGAGCGTCAAGTACGGCCGGAAGGGCGCGCGGATCGCCAATCATGCCGAGTGAAGCGATGGCATGTCGTTTGACCGTCCCGTCTTTCATCGTGTCAAGTAAACCGTCGACTGCAGCAGGGTCCCCAATATTGCCCAGGGCAATGGTGGCATCTTCTCGAACAGCCCGATCTGGGTCTTTGAGTAGTTCAATCAAAGCCTCAACGACACGGCTTTCTTTGACCCAGGCCCGGCCTATTTGATAGTCGGTTGTCATGCCGCCAAGCGCTCGCACGCCATGACAGCGCACGACAAAATGTGGATCTTTGAGGGTTTCAATCAACGCTCCAACAGATGGTGCGCCAATTTTGACTAATGCTGTCCCGGCCGTTTCTCGAACAATTTTTGACGTGTCTTTAAAAAGTTTGATAAGTGGAGGAATACCTTGAGGATCGCCGATTTTCCCTAACGCTTCTGCGGCCGCGCTCTTCACGGCTCCGTCGCGATCTCGACAGGCTAGGGTCAGTCCTTTTACAGCTTGTACGTCTTTAATTTCGCCGAGTACCTTTGCCGCCTGTTCCCGCACTCTCCATCTCGTGTCCTTAAGGCACGTTAATAATTGTGGGGAAACTGATTGGCCAATTGAGGCCATGGCATTGACCGCTTCACTCTGAACTTCCATCATATTGTCATTAAACAAGGTGATGAGCCCATCGATGGCTTTGGGTCCCCCAATTTTGGCGAGTGCCCATCCTATCTGGACTCGGACAGCCCAATAGTCATCTTCAACGGCTGCCAAGAGCGGCTCAAGGGTCGCAGGGTCACCTAGCGTCGCAAGCTCTTTGGCTGCTTCTTCACGAGTGACATCATCAACGTCTTCTAGAGCTTCAAGCCAATCTTGCGCGGTCTGTGTCATCGTGGTTCCTTTTTATATCATTCCGGATATTTGTCAATAATAATCAGGGTCTTGCGGGTAAGGCTGAGTGTGGCTGCATATTACCGTCAGCTTCTGGGTTCCTCGACCTTGTACGCATTGATCAAGTGACTTGTCGTAATCTAAGGTGCCTGACAATGTGACTTTGAAGAAAAAGCTAAAGGTGTAGGTTCCAAATTGATATTTTCCGGGTTTGAGCTCAAGAGTTTTGACTTCTTCGGTCGAATACGCAACGTTACTCGCTGGATCCATAATCGAAATGAGCGGAGTAATACCCGGGACCTGCCACTTAGTAGGCGGATGAAGTGCGCTTGGGTCAACCGTCATAGTGAATTTTCGAAGTAAAGGATTCGTTGGTTCCAATGCCAACCCTATTGAGCTGCTCAAAAGACAACTCGCCAGGAGAAGGCCAGTCACACTTACAATGCCCGGTTGTAACATTCGATGTGAACGAATGAATTTAATACAAGCCTTCAAGTTCATTTTCCGTTGTTCGGTGTTCAGGTATGGTTTCAAAAATTTCCTCAATAGCATGACTCTCCCACTCGGTATGGGTCTTGAGCCCAAGTGCATATAAAATAGTGGCCCCTGTGTCTAGCAGTGAGACCGGGTGCTCAATGGTGTAACCCTTTTTCACATTTACACCGGAAACGATCCATGGAACAGTATGGCTGAGGGATTGCGGTGCGTTTGTTTTTTGGTGGTTGCCGTTCTTCCCTGGGCTTGCAGGTAATCCTGCATTTAAACTAGTCACAAGAAACATAGTTTTATCTAAGGCCTCAAGTTCTTTGTAGTTTTCTTGAATTTTTCCAATAGCCTTGTCAATTTCACGAATGGAGGTTTTATACGCATCCGAATCCCATCCATGCTTTTTCCCGCTTCTGGAAGCTGTTGGCATGTGAACCAATAGCAAATTGGGAACAGCAATCAATCGAAACCCATGACCTTTGTCGCTCGTCACCTTCTTCAAGTAGTCACGAATGTAAATCGAAATAGTATTCGGATTACAGAGGGGTTTAGCAATCCCGCACGTCTGCGAGTCGACATAAATCTCTGGACGCGAGAGTTGGTAAAATCGTTCATCCATAAAAAAGACCGCGCTGTCGCGTCCGCCAGCAAGATCCAT
>BQIX01000059.1 GCA_021604145.1 Nitrospirales bacterium | reverse complement strand
AACATTTATCAAAAAACGATTCCCGACCATTTACGCCACATGCCTTCGCTATGACATTGATATCACCGAAGAATGGATACCCGTCTCTCCAAGCGCCCACTATCTGATGGGCGGCGTCTATACGGACCTGCATGGGGCCACCACCCTACCGGGTCTTTTTGCTGCCGGGGAAGTGGCCTGTAGCGGAGTACATGGAGCCAATCGTCTCGCAAGCAATTCACTCCTGGAAGGCTTGGTCTTCGGGCTGCGTTCAGCTCAAGCAGCAATCACCTTTGCCTCAAAGACTTCAACGCCTCAGTTCACCCTTCGAGACCTTCGAAAGCGTTCGAAGCCGAGCTCGAAGCCGTTAGAAGACGCAGAAAAACTTCGGAACTCCCTCCGCCGCTTGATGTGGACAAAGGTAGGACTTGTTCGTCATGGAGAGATTCTCACGAAAGCCGTCAGCCAACTGAGTCGATGGGAAAAAACGTTGGAGCAATCGTCGCTCACGCGCACGAATATGGAAACACGGAACTTAATTCAGGTCGGTCGGTCGACTACTGAAGCGGCGCTATGGAGAGAAAATAGTGTCGGCGCGCATTTCCGAGAAGACTTTCCAACCCATAAAGGCCTTGTCTGGAAAACTCATAGCCGTTCGCATCGCCCTCTCAAAACTGAACACTTTCCTTTGACATGAGCGTAGGACAGGGTGCTTGGGGTTTTTGGTCTTTCCAAAAATTCACCTCATCACTCAAGAGTCAGCCATCGACAAAACGATTCAGGTTGGAGAGAAATAGCTGGTGCAACTTCACGGTCCAAACACCGGGACATGATCTGCCAATTCGACGACCATCGACCTGAGAGACCGGCATCACCTCCATACCCGTATTCGTGAGAAAGCATTCCTCCGCAGCTAATAACTGTTCGAGCGAAAACGAGCCCTCCACAACAGACAGTCCTTCTTCCTTCGCGAGCGTCATCACAACGTCTCGAGTGACTCCACGGAGAATGCCGCATTCCGTCGATGGCGTACACAGTTGCCCTTGGCAAACAAAGAAAATATTGCTCGTCGTACATTCAGTTAAACATCCATCCATGTTTAACATCAACGCATCGAAACAGCCGGCGCGAGAGGCTTCGTGCTTTGCTAAAATATTGTTAAGAAAACTCAGGGCCTTTACTTCTGGAGGTTGTGCAGCAATAGGGGTTCGCCGAATGTTCACTAACGCAAGATGGACTCCCTGATGGCGGTAATCAGCAGGATACGGCTTGATTGGTTTGGCCATAATGACCACCGTCGGATGAGAACACAAGGAAGGATCCAGACCAATCTCTCCTTCGCCCCGAGAAATCGTCACACGAATTGACGCATCGGACAATGCATTGCGCCGCAAAGACTCTTGAAGAAGTTCCGGCCATCGGGTCTGAGGAATAGGCAAAGAAAGTCCAATACGATCACAGGAAGCCGCGAGCCGTTCAAGATGTCGTTCCATTTGGAAAATCTTCCCCTGATAGGCCCGAAGCGTTTCAAAAACTCCATCACCATACAAAAACCCATGATCAAACACCGAAATCTTCGCTTGCTCCTGAGGAACAAACCTATCGTTCACGTAGATCCACGCCGTTTCTCCAGCATGTTGCACGTTATAATTTTCACGTTGCATTGATTCTGCGCTCTTCATACCTAACTCCGTTACCTTCCCCTCATGGAAACGCCTGAAAAAATGCTTGCGCTTTATGAACGGTTTCATCAAACTCGTGGCTCGGATTGGAATCGGCCACAATGCCAGCTCCGACTTGCAGGTACCCCTGACCTTGGGTAAGCAGTAACGTCCGAATCAAGATATTCATATCCATATCTCCCGTCCAACTTATATAGCCTAGCGATCCGGTATAGACTCCGCGGCGAACAGGTTCGAGCTGTTCAATAATTTCCATACAATGGACTTTGGGAACTCCCGTAATGGTTCCGCCGGGAAAGGTTGCTCGAAGCACATCAAACGCCGTAACGTCATTTTTGACAAAACCGGAAATATTCGACACGAGATGAGATACATGGGAATATCGTTCAACCGTCATAAACTGCTCAGCCGAAATCGTACCATATCGGCAGACCCGGCCAAGGTCGTTTCTGGCTAAATCAACGAGCATTAAATGCTCAGCACGTTCTTTAGGGCTGGCTAATAGTTCCTCTATGAATCGACGATCTTCATTGATCGTACTGCCACGAGGGCGGGTGCCGGCAATGGGTCGAATTTCCGCTCGTTGTCCGTCTAATCGAACCAATCGTTCAGGGGAATTAGAAACGAGCGTATAGTTGTCTAACATCAGCAGAGCGGAAAACGGCGATGGATTCACTTGACGAATCCGCTGATACCAACAAGCGCCCTGCACGTGATGGTCTGAAGGAAAACCTTGTGGAACATCTATCGTAAATCGATGAGAAAGGTTTGCTTGATAAATATCGCCGGCCGCAATCAACGCCTGACATGTTTTTACCCGATCGATGTAGTCTTCCCTCGACTGTTGCGCTTCAATTGAAGGCCTCGAGACATGAGGGTAATCGTTGCTCAGATTCACATGTTCATCTGTGTTTTTTAATTGAGCCTGCCAATCAAGTAGCCGCTCTTTGCCTTCCCGGACGAGTCGTTCTCGAGACTCACTGTGCCATCGCTCAGGTGCAGGTGCAAAAATAAAATGCAGTGTATTTAAGTCGTGATCGACGGCAGCCAAGACTTCCACAAACAGAAACATCATCTCCGGCAGCGGTAAATCGTCAATTGCCAGCTCCGGAATCCGTTCAAACTGACGGACCATGTCATAACTCAAAAATCCTACAGCCCCACCAAGAAACGGAGGAAGATTGGGTAAGCGTGGATGCGGTGTAGATGGAAATAACTCCGTCAGTTTATCAAAAGGATCCCCAACTCCATCGACTTGGCCATCGTGGCTCAAAATTTCATAACGAGGCCCTTTGGCGGAAAAGATCTGGTATGGCTGACAGCCAATAAACGAATACCGTGCTAACCCAGAAATTCCCCCGCCGCTCTCTAATAGAAAGGACGAAGGCCTGCTGCCAGTCAGTCGAATATAGAGTTCAAACGGATTTTCAGTGGATAATGGGCAAGTAAGGATGAGTGGCTCTGGAGTCGTGGCACGGAGAAATCGCTGGGTGGACCAGTAGGAACACGAAGACGTGTCGCCCATAGATCACTCGTCGGGCGCAGAGGAAGACTCGAGTGCCTTAGTCGCCTCTTCGGGAGTCAGCAACCCTTTATTCACCAAGGTATCGACAAGTTCATCAACAGATTTAGATGATACTCGCTTCAAACCTCGAACTTGTATGGTTGGAGGATAAAACCGTAGATAATCTGGATTATCCAGCTCAAGCGTAATGGACTCGCTCTCTGCATAAGGCGCTAATTCTTTTTTTGAATCATACGGAACAAGAAAATATGGCCTTCCATCTTTCGTATGGCCATCAGCCCCTTTCACGTTAATACGATCAGAAATGTCTGCTCCGCTAAGTTCAACAATTCTATCAATGACCAGGATAAGGGATTCAGCAACAACGGGAACGTCTGTTTGATTTTTGACCCAAATGACATACGAAACATGACTCACCGATGTGAGTTGATCATTTGCAAAAGGATCATGTTCTTTATACGAAATAATCGGAACAACCCCGGACGTGATGTTCGGCAGCTCATCTACAGACGGAGCTGATATAGCGAGCCCTTCAAAAGACAGTAAGCTCCAGGCGCATACACACGACCGAAGAATTTTCCTAGAAATAACCATACTCCCTATACGTATCATAGCGCCCCGGTAATTACCAGTGAAGCAGACGAAGCCGGTGCCCTATTCCATTCTCACCGCTTGACAAATCGACAGACATTTTGTTTGAATTTGGCTCCTTCCGCCGGACTATGCTTACCGGCGCAACACATGGCACCATCTCAGAACCCAATGTTTTCTGGGCTGGGGCAGGCATTCAGAGTGAGTACTGATTTGCTGGCCTCTCTCATTGTCGGTGGAGCACTTGGTTGGCTCATTGACACATATGTGTTAATGTCGGAGCCATGGGCTCTGGTGATTGGGCTCTTTCTGGGTCTTGCTGCAGGGTTGCGCAATGCGTATCGGACGGCTCAACGTTGGAAATCATAATTTCTTAAAGCATTAACCATATAGGATAGTCCTTGCAAGACCCATTACACGCGTTTGAGTTACACCCTATACTCCCGCTTTCTCTCTTTGGTCTCGATATTTCCCTGAACAAGGCGACTCTTGTGATGTGGGTAGTCGTGGCTTTGGTTATTTGGTTTTTACTACGGGCCGGGTCCAGTCGTTCCTTAGTTCCCGGAAAACTCCAAAACCTGGCAGAGGTTCTAGTTGACTTCATCCGAGGGATTATCCAGGACACGATGGGACAAGATGGGATGCGATACTTCCCGCTTATCGGTACCCTCTTTTTGTTTATCCTTTTTTCCAATCTTCTTGGCTTAATTCCTGGCTCATATACGGTGACGAGTCAAATCGTCGTCACGGGCGTCTTTGCAGTTTCCGTCTATATCTTGAGCTTGATTATTGGATTTTCCATCCATGGAGGAAAATTTTTCGGAATTCTCGTCCCGCCCGGTACTCCAGGATGGCTCTTACCGTTAATGATTCCCATTGAACTCATTAGTCAATTAGCCAGGCCAATCTCTTTGGCCGTTCGGCTCTTTGCCAATATGACGGCCGGGCATGTTATTCTTGGCGTACTCTTTGGATTAACGATTACCGGAGGACTTCTGATTGGGTGGCTTCCATTCTCCTTCACGATCGCCTTATATGGATTAGAATTTGGGATCGCCTTTATTCAGGCATATATCTTTACGGTACTGACTTGTGTCTACATCGGCGACGCGATGCACCTTCATTAGATTATCGTCATGCCTGAAGAGCTCACGTTGACCGCACAAAACGAGAGTATACAGACCGTTCACCCGTGGCCGGTCTATACATTGCGCAGACTCAGATTACTCACTATTCAACCCCTATTCAACGGGAGGAAATGAACACAATGGATGTTGCAGGAGCAGCTTTATTAGGAATGGGGCTCGCAGCCGCTGGATTTGCCGGAGCTGGCGTCGGTATTGGCTATATCTTCGGAAAAATGATCGAAGCCGTGGCCCGTCAACCAGAAGCCGAAAGCCGTGTCGGAAAATATATGTGGATTGGATTCGCATTGGTTGAAGCGATTGCGTTGTACGGTTTGGTTATCGCGTTTATTATTATGGGCAAGGGATAACAAAGGTTCGAGACAATGCCACAATTTGACAGCAACTTTTTCTCATCGCTCATTTTCTGGGAAATTATTTCCTTCGGGATTCTCCTGTGGATCTTGTACAAATACGCCTTCCCTCCTATTCTAGAGACACTTGAGATACGAGAGAAAAAAATTCGTGAAAGTATTGAGCAGGCGGAAAAAAACCGGGCAGAATCCGAACAGCGTCTGCAAACGTATGAGGCCAAGCTGCACGATGCAGCCCGTGAAGCTGAAGGCATCATCAATGAAGCCCGCGACCAAGCTCAACGTCTTCTTGACGATAACCAACAACGAATTCGCGTTGAAACGGATCGCCTCAAGACAGAAGCGTCCCAAGAAATTGATCGAGAACGAAGGAAAGCCCTACAAGATATACGAAATGAAACGGCTGACTTAGCGCTGCAGGTTGCTGAAAAAATACTGGCTCGGAATCTTTCTGATGATGATCATCGTCGATTCGCGCAAGAAGCGCTGGACGCCGTAGCCCCACACCAAACCAATGGGCATGGCAAGGGTTGAGAGGAAGAAGCCATTAAAAATTTCAAATTATAAAGTATCAATTTTTGAAACTCTGGATCAATTTGAATTTCATTTTTCACTTTGAAGTTTGAGTGGTGTTCGTACTACCTGATCGATACCCTTCCAAGTCTACTGTCACAAATTGAAACCCTAGCCGCTTAAACTCTCTCACAATCCGAGAACGCCGTTCTGGATCGTGAAGTGATCCAATTTCAGAATCTGAAGTTTCAATCCTCGCAATCCCCTCATGGTCCCGAACACGAATCTGCTTCATCCCTTCCCGAAACAACAGGGCCTCAGCCTGTTCCACACGCGACAATCTCACTCGCGTAATCAACGTGCCTCGAGGAATGCGGGATGAAAGACAGGCCGCGGCAGGCTTATCCCAATTTGACAATCCCAAGGCTTTGGCCAATGTTCGAATCTCTGCTTTTCCCAATTGTGCCTCCACAAGTGGACTGCGCACACCGAGAGCTCGCGCCGCGGTAATTCCAGGGCGATCATCTTGTAAATCATCAACATTCGTTCCATCAACAATCACGCTGACTTCAACATCTTTCTTGATGTTCCCGAGAAGTTGATACAGGTCTGTTTTACAATGATAACAGCGCATCGCATCATTTTTGACAAATGCATCGATCTCCAATTGATCGGTTTCAACAACTTGAAGGGGTACGCCAATCTCAGCGCTTAGTTGATGCACCGCCTCCAGCTCAATGGCCGGAAACGTGGGCGACACAGCCGTAACCGCCTTCGCATGACTCCCCAAAGCCTCATACGCCACCTTCAGAACAAGTGTACTGTCAATGCCCCCGGAAAATGCCACAATAGTGGATCCCATATCCTTAAGCAATTTCTGCAAAACAGCATGCTTCGCACGCAAGTCCGACTCAAGACCAATCATTCTCCACACTCCTTGCTCGACCTTTTGCTGTTACGATTTCCAACTTGAATATCACCAAGCTGCCCGCAAGCTCCGAGGACATCACGGCCACGACTCTTACGAATAAAGACATCAAGCCCCGAGCGACGCAACATCATCTGAAACTGTCCGATAGATTGCTCACTCGGTCGCTTGTACAGACTCCCCTGAAATTCATTGAATGGAATCAAATTGATTTTACAACGTATTCCATTCAAGAGCTTTGGGATACGCTTGGCATCGGCCATTGAATCATTGACACCGGCCAATAGAACATATTCAAAGGTGAGTCGTCGACCAGTCTTTAACGGGTAATCGCGACAAGCTTTCAGTAAGTGAGACAACGGATGCAGCGTATTAATGGCTGGCATCAGTTCATGACGTTGCCGATCGGTCGTCGCATTCAAAGAAATAGCAAGATTCACCCCTAATGGAGCCACCTCACCCAACCTGGAAGCTAACCCCGCAGTCGACACCGTAATCCGCCGAGGAGAAAATCCTACCCCCCAGTCCCCATTGGTTAACCGCTTAATCGCCTCAGAGACCTCCTCCATATTGGCCAATGGCTCACCCATTCCCATAAATACTAACGACGTCAGGCGAGCGTGTGATGCGACATGATCTTGAACCGTCAGAACTTGACTGACAATTTCATGTGCCTTGAGGTTTCGCTTAAGACCCATTTGACCGGTTAAACAAAAGTCACAATCTAACGTACACCCAACTTGAGTGGATACACATAAGGTGAGTCGATCATCCTCAGGAATCAAGACACTTTCAACTTCAAGTCCATCGGTGAGTTCAAGGAGAAATTTTTTCGTTCCATCCGTAGCCTGCCGGATGGTCACATTGGACGCACGGGTGATGGTTGCAATTGATTGAAGATGAGACCGATCCGACAGAGAAAGATCTGTCATCTCTGTAATATTGAGGATACGCTTTTGATATAACCAACAAAGAATTTGCTTCGCTCGATAGGATGGCCATCCTAACGTCGAAACCCAATCACACATGGCAGGCCAGTCCATAGCCAATAAGTTCGTCAGCTGACGAGAAGGGCTAATCTGTATAGGATTACTCAACATATAATAGCTAGAAATACTTAGAATTATACCGGAAGCACGCGATCATGCACGTCTGCATCTTACTACGAGATCTGTCGCGCGGCAAAAGCATGCTTAAAAAATCCTAGGTGCTGAGCAGCTTCCTTCGTACAACTCACTAATTATTCACAATGAACAGCCCATCTCTCAGTATCAGTCAGGCAATTTTTGTCTTTACTTGTGTAGAAAACCTTTGCTTGTTGGTGAAACCCACTAAATACAGAACAATAAAATTTAAAATCCACAACCTTTAGGCTTTCAATAGAATAATCAAGTGAATTAACTGTGTTTACTTTTGAAATAATAAGCATAACTAAAATTGCATGAAGTAAATTGCAATAATTCTTGTTGACATTGCTTAAACGCAATGATAAAAAGCACTCATAAGCTATGGAGAGGATTTTCAGATGGACAGCGGGAAGGAAAAGAACGAACTCAAGGATATTACTGTCGGTTTAGAACAACGTATAAGCGCCTACGAATCAAAGCTTAAGGACTTACGAAAAAAACGGGAGCAGCTCAATGAAGAAATCGCAACGATTGAGAAATACATCGAGTTGGCGAAAACTCTCTATCGTGTCGAAGCGGACAAGGCGAAATTGGCGAGCCTCTCGAGCCAGATTATTACGGATGAAACGGGAGCATTGCCCTCACAGGACACGGATGTCACGGACCAATCGCGAGAAATTCTTTTAGGTCGTACTAAATATGTAGGTATGAGCGTACCCGATGCGGTTCATATGATTTTAAAGGAAACCCGACGATCCATGCATGCCAAAGAAATCTGCCAACGTCTGGTCGAAGGCGGTATGCATATTCGTGGGAAAACGCCTGTGACATCTGTGGCCACCTCGTTAAAGCGAGATCGGCGTTTTCATAAGGTTGCACCAAATACATTTGCAATCATTCGCCACGATGGCGAGACCAAGCCCCTCACACAGGTGATGTGAGGTTCGGCACGCAGTCATGTGCGTAGCTAACGAACGTGAAAGGAGGTGAGTACCTTGGCCACAAAGAAGAAAGCCGCTCCTAAAAAGAAGGCTGCGACTGCGAAGCCAAAGGCGAAAGCCAAAACCAAAAAGAAGTAATCTAGCTTCCCTCCGTAGTACCGCCGGGGGCGGGGCCCCCTGCTCCCGGCGTGTTTTTTCTCCCACCAGTCATACTCACTTTACATTTATCCCGCATAGTTCACTCTTGTACTTTTGTGCTCCCTTTCAGTACGTTCAATCATTACCTGGAGCAAGAAAACCATGAAACCTTCGCGTATTGAGCTGGACAACCTCGCCAAGATTGCCATTGAAGCGGCTCTGCTTGGCGGCTCAATCCTGACAGACTATGCGCAAAAAGGGTTTGAGATTCACAAAAAATCCAAGATTAACCTCGTCACCGAAGCCGACTTCGCATCAGAACAAGCCATCGTAGGAGTGATCAGCCAAGCGTTTCCCTCTCATCAAGTGTTGGCGGAAGAAGAAGGACTCCACACAACCCACAACAGCCCCTACAAGTGGATTATTGATCCGCTTGATGGCACCACCAATTTCGCACATGGATTTCCGATGTACAATGTATCGATTGGAGTCGAGCATGAAGGAAGCGTTGAAGTCGGCGTGGTCCTTGACCCAACGAGAAATGAACTATTTGTCGCAAAAAAAGGAAGCGGATCGACATTGAACGCGACACCCATCCACGTTTCCGCCACTCCAAAGCTTGACGATGCGCTCCTGGTCACCGGGTTCGCGTATGATGTCCATACCGTCGCTGATAACAACCTGAAAGAATTTTGTGAGTTCTCATTACGCGCGCGCGGTATGCGACGGACCGGCACGGCCGCAATCGATCTGTGTTATATCGCCTGCGGCCGCCTCGATGGATTTTGGGAATTGAAACTCAATCCGTGGGATACCGCAGCAGGCAAACTCATTGTCGAAGAAGCCGGCGGGAGAGTCACCAACTACAACGGCGAACCGTTTTCCATCTATGGGCAGGATCTAATCGCGAGCAATACGCTCATTCATGATGAGATGATAGATGTACTAGCAAACGTGAGAACAGAATAAGACAGGAGGTTCACACGCAAACGTGTATGGCTCACTTTAATCTTTTACCCACCACAATTCCCATTCAAACTCACTTCACAGTCTAAAATAACCTCTTGCGAGACCATGCATAAATGAGTATTGTAAGTCTTTCATTGACAATATGTCTGTGTTTTTTGTAGATCGCTGTCGAAACGGTGGTCTAGCTACATCGGGTATTTAATCTGTTGGAACATGGAACCAGGATGTACCTCCCTCTCTTAAATATAAATACGTTTACCCCTTCTGTGGCAATCGACTACGATCGTTGTTATCACGCTTTTGTAACATGTCTTACCCCTCACTTCTAAGTTTATGCATGACAACTCATAGTCATACAAAGGCATTCATTCATCCAACGAGAGACATTCGCCGATACCATCTTGCATCGTGACGTTCATAGGATTTTGGGGTAGCATGTAAACCTCAGGAAAAATCAATAGTAAGCCTATAACCGTATCCACCAAAACAACCACGCCGCCATGAAAATTCTCATCGTCGATGACAAGAGGGAATCCCTCTACCTCTTAGAACAAATGCTCGCCACAAGCGGATACGAAGTCTTAGCCGCAACACATGGAGCCGAAGCACTTGAAACGCTATCAGGACAACCATGTAACCTCATTATTTCCGACATTCTTATGCCTGTGATGGATGGGTTTCAACTGTGTCGACACATCAAAGAGCACGATGAACTGCGAGCGATTCCGTTCATTTTTTATACCGCGACCTACACAGACGAAAAGGACGAAGAGTTCGCATTATCATTGGGCGCAGACTGCTTCATCAGAAAACCTTCAGATCCAGAGGAATTTTTACGACACATTAAAGACATTACAGATAATATCCAGAGCGACTCGAACACGAATACACATCCGTCATCGTCCGCACTCAAAGAGACAGAAGTATTAAAACTCTACAATGAGCGGCTCATCAATCGTCTTGAAAAGAAGCTTGTCGAGTTAGAGCGAGAAACGACGGAACGCAAGAGAGGGGAAACACGGCAATCAGAGTTATTGAGAATGCTTGAAGCTTCTCTCAATGAACTCTATGTCTTTCACTTCGAATCGTTGAGATTTATCGAGGTCAATTCGGGTGCACAGGAAAATCTCGGGTATTCAATTGAAGAATTGTCTCGCCTCACGCCGTTAGATCTCATGATTGAATTTACGCCAGATTCGTTCGACAAGCTCCTAAGCCCAATTCGAACTGGTGGAGAAAAACGAATACAGTTCACCACGATTCATCGCCGGAAAAACGGCACGTTATATCCCGTCGAAGTGTACCTTGAACGCTCTACATCAGAGTCCTTGCCAGTCTTCATGGCCATAGTCCTCGATATTACCGAACGCAAACATGCAGAAGAAGCCTTTCGCCAAACGGAGCAAAAACTTCACCAACTACAAAAAATGGAAGCCCTCGGAACATTATCAGCTGGCATTGCTCACGATTTCAATAATATTCTTGGAGCCATCCTCGGATACACAGAATTGGCATTGATCAAGATTTTTCCGAATGGCGATGTGTACCAGAACTTACAACAGGTCTTGAAGGCTGGAAATCGAGCCAAAGAATTAGTGGCTCACATCTTGACCTTCAGCCGTCAAGTTGACCAACAACGGATTCCGACTGAACTGCATGTCGTGGTCAAAGAAGCGCTTGACCTTTTACGGGCGACCCTTCCTTCGACGATTACCATCCAGCAAAGTCTTTCAACACAACCAGGAGTCGTCCTGGCCGATCCAACGCAAATCCATCAAGTCTTAATGAATCTCTGTACAAATGCTGAACATGCGATGCGCGAAAACGGTGGGATCTTGACAGTTTCACTCGATCACGTAGAAATCTCACGACACCAGGAAACCATGCCTCCTGAGCTTAAGCCAGGCTTCTATCACCGCCTTTCTATCAGCGATACGGGTAATGGCATCCCCCCCAAAATTCAAAATCGGATTTTCGAACCATTCTTCACCACGAAACGCATGGGAGAAGGAACCGGCATGGGCCTCTCGGTGGTTCATGGCATCATCGCCAACCATGAAGGGGCCATCACTGTGGAAAGTACACTGGGCAAGGGAACGAGATTTGATATCTATTTACCTCAAACGAATGAGGTGATCGAATCTGAAATCGAAGTGTGCCCGCCAACTCAACCAAAACAAGGATGTATTCTGTTTGTTGACGATGAAGAACCGCTCACGCTACTCGGCCAAAAAATGTTGCAACAACTGGGATATGAAGCGGTGGTCAGGACGAATAGTCTGGAAGCCTTGCGCGTTTTCCGCAAAGATCCCTTTCATTACGATGTTGTCATTACAGACCAAACGATGCCAAACTTAACCGGAGACGCACTGGCTCGCGAGCTACTCAGCATCCGCCCAGAACTCCCGATCATTCTTTGTACTGGATTCAGTTACACCATGACACCTGAAAAAGCGACCGCGATGGGCATACGGGCATTTCTCATGAAACCGATTTTGAGTCATGAGCTCGCACAGACCATACAGCGAGTGTTGGGGTAAGGGTCGGGGGTTATCGAGACTTGGCCGTAGCATGAAAAAGAGGAAGACATACAGTAAATGTGGTACCGACGCCAATCTGACTGTCAACGCTGATCTGGCCTCCATGCGCATCAACCACATCTTTAACAATTTTCGTACCAAGACCAGTGCCTCCGGCTTTTCTGCTAATCGTTCGATTTGTGAAGAGACTCTCACGAACCTCTGGTGACATTCCATTGCCCGTGTCGGAAATCGAAAGACAAATGGCCTGTGCACGTGTATCAAGCAAACCGCGAATGGTAATCGATCCCCCATTCGACACCTCATCAAGCGCATTATTAATCAGATTGTATAACGCATTGAAGATACGACGTTCATCAGCCTGGATGGCTGGCAAGTCATTCAGATTTTCCTTTTCAAGAACAACACCTCGCTCTTCGGCTAATGGCCGTAACGTCTCCATCACCATCGTCACGACATCAAGAATCTGGCAGGAGCTAAACTGAGGAGGACAGCTCAGCCCCTTGACGGTATCAGCTATTTCCTTCACACGTTCTTGAATAAGACGAGCATTACTCCGAATCATCGAAAGAATTTTTTCGCTTGACTCCTGATTAGCTTTGACGTGCGCAACATCCTCCGACACCACATGACTCAAGAGGTCGTGTAATTTCTTTTCAAGAATCCACGCACCATAGGTAATCGGCATCATCATGTTTTTGATGTCATGACTAATGTCTCCCAAGACATGGGCCACCTCACTCAGTTTCACTTGTTCAAATAAACGTGCTTCCTCAATTGATATGGCCGTAAAAGCAGAAATAATCGTCAAAATTGAGACGTCGTCATCATCGAGGCGTCCGCATTTTTTATTCATCACCTCGAGCACGCCGATCGGATCACCTTCCCAGCGCTTTAATGGCAACGCAATCAAGTCCTGAGTCACCTGTCCAAACGTCTGATCGATCCGCATAAAATGACGTTGATCCTGTTGTACATT
>BQIX01000058.1 GCA_021604145.1 Nitrospirales bacterium | reverse complement strand
TCGAGCCGTGGTTTTACCATCGTTCGGTGGGATGACGAACTTTCATTGGACTCCCGGGTTCGTGTCGAAGTCACGAAGTTCGACATGACAATAACCGGGGATGTGTCTCTTCTCGTCCGCTGGATACTCTCAGGAAAAGACGGTCAAGAACCATTAGCCATTCGGATATCACGATTGTCCAGTTCAGGTATTCCTGGGGACTATGTCTCACTGGTTTCAGAAATGAGTAAACACATTGAATCTGTCAGTCGAGAAATAGCCAATGCGCTGTCTGATACGTTTTAGGAAATGCGACAAACACAATTCTTTACGCTAGATTGTTTATTGACCGTGCAATTAACCAGAATGGAGAGGTATTTATGAAAAAACTGATCTACCTTCTTATCTTGTTTCCTGTTGTTGTGTACGCTCAGAGTCAGCAAGGTATGCCGCCGCAAATGAACATGGAGCAGATGCAGAGAAATTTGGGCCAAATGGACATGGAACAGCTGCAGAAGGCTGCGGCCTGTATGGAAAACCTCGATCTTTCTATGATGGATGGGTTAGAGAAGGAATGGAAGCAAATGGAAGCCGAAATTGGGTCCTTATGTCAATCGGGCAAGCGGGACGAGGCCCAGAATAGGGCAATGAAATATGCAAGAGAAATGATGAGTCGGCCTGAAATGAGGAAAATGCAGGAATGCAGTAAGCTGGCAGCCGGCATGATGCCGAAAATGCCCTATGAGAAAATTGAAGAAATGGGTAAAAATCAGCATGTCTGTGATGACTACTAAGCAAACATCAATTTTTGAGCAATGTTCAGAGTCTAGGGGAGGTAAGATCCAGCGTATTCAACTCACAATCATGAATTGGCACAGACCATCAAAATGGGACGGGATTCATTGGGGCATTTCCATTTTTCCAGTGCACCAATATATTTTTATTTATTAAAGTTTAATTACATTAAAGCTCTGGCTTCCATTCAGTTAATGGGCAGGCAGGTCTTGGGTTGAAAAAATCTTCGTATATGCTTTTCGTTTAAACCCTTCTAAATAGTCAGGTTTATTTTCTATCGAAACAATTACAGCACCAGTTAGTGAAGAATTTTTGGAAAAAGCTCTATTGAGCCTGCTCTACTGTCGGGGTTGAGGTCCACAGATAGGAGAAGCGCTGGACTTTGGTCACTCCCAATACAGACTACGAATGGTTCTTGAATTTGGAATTGCCTAGCCTTTTTTTTATGCGATATACACAGCATGATCTTCTACAGACTTTGGCGCCTCTTGCTGAAGTCCACCGTCAACTGCACCTGCATGTTGTTCGTTTGATTTTAGTTGGATACGAACCTTAGGGAGGTTTTGCCTAAGCGTTTTTCGCAGGAATAATGGAGAAGTTCAGTAACTTGTTCTAAAGTTAACATTATTTGAATTTTTTCTTCTCAAAACCTTACTTTGATGGAACTATAATTTTCATATCATTCATATATTCTCTGAAACGATATTAGGATTCCATCTGGTATTTTGGTTACTTTCTTTCTGGTTCTGACACTCGTCTTTGCTGAACCCGTTTATTATAAAAAGCTAGAATAAATTTGCCTCAGCGTCTTTCAGGGCTATCATCAGGTCCAAAGGATCTGTAGGAGAGGATTGAAATCCAAACCGTTCGTAAAACTGTTTGACTCCTTTAGAGAGAGCGTGAACTACAAGCGCACGAATTCCGACAATGTCTGCGGCTTGTAACGTACGTTTGACAGCATCAGCAAGAAGGTCGCCGCCTAGGCCTTTCTTTTGCCAATCCAGATGAACAGCCAGGCGGCCAAGCACCATAATGGGAATAGGATCAGGCATGTTGCGGCGGATTCGGCCAGGAGAGTCCGCACATCGAACGGCACCTGTTGCTAGTGTGTAATACGCAATCACATCGTTCTGTCGGCAGACAACATATGTTCGTGATGCACCGGAAGCTTCATTTTTTATGGCTCGACGCTTCAGCCAGTCATTAAGAGAGTCATTTCCACAATTAAAGTCATGAAAAATATGTTTTGCTTTGAGAGCTTCGGGTGGGCGGAGTTTGAAAGGCTGGTCTTGGGCTAGATTTATTTTTCCCAAAGTGGCTTCCGATTGAGTAATGATTCAAGTTTGAGGTTCTGTTTCGTCGGGGCATCAAGCGCATCGACAAATGCCTGATAGCTTTTTTTGTCCAGATTAAACAGTTGGCGGTCTAGGAGGACATCCTCGGCTTCACGACAGACAGCGTCGAGTACAAATTCAGTCACCGTCTTATCTGTCAACGCGCACGCGCGATCAATTAACGAACGCGTATGGGGCTTTACCCGAAGGTTGATATTTTTTGGGTGACTTTTGCGTTGCGTCTTGACTGATTGTTTGTTCATAAGGACACCTCATCTTTTTATAGATTATCAGGCTTTGTGCGCACAATGTCAATACGATTACTGTTTATGCAACTGACATCATGTCGTAGCTGATTCATTTTTTTAAAGACGTTTAATACTGCTGTAAAATTTCATTGAGCGTATTCGCAACATCAGGGGATTGTAATACGCTCCTATGATCTTCATTGAATCCCCATATTTTTTTCGCTTCCTTCTGTGCCTCCATTTGCAATTGACTCTTCAGGGATACTGTCCCATCATTGTTTTCAGGTGTGAAAGAATCCGGACGGCCTTTAAGGCTAAACAACAAATAATAATCGATATATTCTGGCATGGGATATTGAAAAACCGATCGTTGAAACGGGCTGTTCGGGACCATGTCCAACCAGGATGGAATCACTGCCGGAGCATGATCGACACCAAGTTGCGCAGCCTGGTGACCTGCCCAGGGCGTAGAAAGAGTGACAAACAACTTTAAAACGTGTGCGTCGTCTCTCGGTCCAATGTGATTAATGAGAAATCGAAATACCAAGCCTCCCATGCTATGAGCAATGACAATAAATCGCGTCACCTTATGGCTGACATAAATTTCGCTAAGGGAATGACGAAGCAGTTCCGCTGCTTGTTCTAGTCGAATTCCGGATGGATAGTGAAAAACCCATGGCTGGAATCGGCTACGATCTAGATGGTTGATGAGATAAGTCCAGTCTTGGGGAGACCCTCCTGCACCGTGAATGAACAGCACGGGTGTCTTTGCGTGGTCATAAGGTTCTAGAAAGTATAATCCTCCACCGATTTCATAGAGAAAACGGATTGGTTCCCATAGCCCTATTTGTCCAGTTTCTTGAGAGAACCGCGTGTCCTCCAAACGTACCACTTCTCCAAATTGTATTTTGGGAAGAGTCAGATTCATGACAGTGGCAGGAGAAGAAAGATCGGGAGATTCATTGAGAGTGAGGAGCCATGGAGGTTGAAGGTTAATGTCGAGGTTGATCAAATCCTTTCCTGCTTCCACAGTGATGACGGAGGGAGTGCCATAATATCCGGCATATTCTGTTTTTTGATACGCAAGATCTTCGTTTGTGTCTTCAAAGGCAACAAGCAAGTAACGCCCGGGTGGCCGAATAAACCAAAACCCATCAGATTTATAGTAAATCGAATAGCTCACTAACTCTTTACCTGTATTTGATAGTTCGTACAACAATACGACGAGAGGTTTGTCATGCTGAGTGGCATTCATGATCTTTCCTCGTAAGTGAGCAGTCTGGCTAATGATAGTCAATTCCTTATCTAACCTGATAAAGGCACATCCTGATACAATTAGGAATAAACCTCCCATCCACAGAATATTGAAAAATCTATAGTTTGAAAAAGCTGACGACATAGAAGATCTCAGCAATCTACTCGTACTGTTATTCTCGCTCATTTCATAAATGGCGTGCGAATATTATTCCTCTGTTTCGATTAATCATTGGCCTGATTTCTTTGGGTGTCCACGTCATTAACATGCGTTCTAATAAAAATTTAACTTTCATGAGTTATCATATTGAGCCTCTCAAATCATGATCCTTGAGGGCTTGCATCATGAATCCACGTGCGTGCTTGTTCGATGTCGTTGAGTTTGAACACTCGAATTTCCGCTGAAAAAATCGCATCCATGATTCTCGAGAATCCATGGACCCAGCCACGATCACTCACCACTGCCACATGACCGAACTTGCCCACATCGCGAATCAGCTTGAGATCTTCCCATACGGCTGAGGGATCCATACCCTCAAAATGCCGAATGATTTCGATGAGGCGAATCTTTTCATGCCGTGAGAAGGCCTCTCGTAACTTCGACGTGGCCAACTGGATATCGGCTTTGGTGATGTGACCGAGAATTTCCAGCTCGATCACCCCGGCCTCATCTTCGTGCCATGAAAAGCCAGGCTTGGTGTTTGTGCCGGGTGAAGAAATGGAAGGTGCGGCTTCAAACATTGGGTCGGTGCGCAACCAGGCTCGGGCTTCTTCGATCTCGCTGCGTTTGAACTGACGAACTTCCATTCCTATTAACGGTTTCATGGCCTTGATCATCGGACCGGTCCAATCGAGATCGGAAACCACGGCTGCTTTCTCGATATCTTTCATATGGTTCAGGCTGAATTGAATGGCTTTTCCGAAATTGAGGTTACTGAAGCCCTGAAAAGTTCCAACATCCTTGAGCATCCTGACCTTACCGTGCTTGGCAATTTTCTCTTCAAAGGCCGTAGCGATACGGTCATATTCCTCCTGCGTGATTGTGCCATCAATCCGAAATTCAACGATGTTTGAATCAAGTGCTGTCATCATCTTTACCATGATGGTTCTCCTCTCATATTGAACCTTGGCTATATACTTTCTTTAAGGACAAAATTTAGAAATTATATCCGATTGCTGTCATCAATGAACCGTTGGTGTCCGATTTGCTCAGGGGACTTTTCTCTGCATCACTGAGGAGCTGCTTCACCTGTCCGTTGATAAAAAGAAACCAATGCTGGTTCATTCGGAACATGACCTGGAGGTTCACGCTCACATCTTTCATCCCAGATTTTGCTTCGAATTGTGAAAACTGAGAATTTAAACTTTGGCGAGGAGAAATGCCAAAAAAGGTATCCATGTAGCTTTTATCTGTCCATGTGGTTGAGATAGATGGTGTAAGAATGAGTTGTTCATTCACAGGGTACGGCCTGCTAATGGCAGCATTAATTAGCAGACCGCTATTGTCATTGCCTAAAAATTTGATGACCGAAGTACTCAGAGTGACAGGAGTAAATTGATAGGATGCAAATGCTCGAGCACCGAGTGCTGGATCAATATCCCCCAACCCTCGTAAGGTATCGTCTGTACTTGTATTGAATAAATTGCTTCCCTTTTCATCTCGGCCTGGATTGAATGTTAAGCCAATCCCAGCTTTGAAAGTTCCAGCTTTTAAAATTGTCGCATTTAATCCTTGAAACCCAAGTCTAATGGTGTCTTTCCAATTTACTTGGATATACGGTAAAGGAAAAACCGTATAGTTCTGGCTTCCCTCATACGTTGGAGCAATGCCCACCCCCGCACCAAGAGTCACATCCCATTCGCTGTGAGGGTTTTCGCCTTTCTTGCTCTCTTCCGCCATGGCAGAATTGATACCACAAAATGTCATAAGGAGGATAAACATCAATCTGTTCGAGAGATGAGATATCTGATTTGGGGACAACATCCCATATTTAGGCATGAATCGTTTCCTTTTCTGTCTGCTTTAGAGCAGTCAACTGCTCTTGTTCTGATGGTTTTCTTGTGAAAAGCACATACAGGCAAGGCACGATCAAGAGAGATAAAATCGTCGAAGCAAACAAACCAAAAATCACTGCATAGCATAGAGGTCTCCACATAGGGTTGCTGAATGCAAGTGGCACGAGGCCGACTATCGTTGTCAGGCTTGTGCTGAGGATCGGCCGCAGGCGGTCGGACGCACCTCTAGCTGCAGCAATGGCCACTTCGATTCCATCTTTCAGATGACGGTTCATCGTGTCGACCATGACAATCGCATCATTGGCCACGATGCCGATCAGCGAAATGACCCCGACCATGGCGAAGAACGAAAAGGGTATTGAGAAGGCGGCAAAACCAAGGAAGGTCCCAATCAAGGCAAGCGGGATTGTGCATAGAAGAATGAAGGATTGCCCGAACGTTCCAAAAAGAAGAACAAGAACGCCAAAGATTAGAACAATCGCCACGATTAGCATGTTTCCCGCTGAGCTGAATGTTTCCGCTGTTTCCTGAGCTTCCCCGGCAAACCCGTACGTGTAGCCGTGCGGCCAGGATTTCTGCATGTCTGCAAGCTTCGGACGTATGTCAGAGACAATGTCAGTTGCCGCACGCCCTTCAGCTTTGGATAGCACCGTAATGGTCCGACGTCCATTTTTATGCGTGATCGAAACAGGAGCCGTGCCCACGCGTCGCTCCAACATGGCAAGCAACGGTACCGTCTTGCCTTGCGGTGTGAAGGCTTTGATCATGGCAAGCTCCTCGATTTGTGTTGGCCCTCCGATATCGCCAGCCTGACTGGGCCAATCCATGCCGAGCTTAATCGGGATGTCTTCTTCCGTTCCTCCAAGAACAAAGTCGCCGATTTTGTCGCTCGCCATCGCGTATCGCACCTGTTCGGCGAGCTCTTGCTGTGAGAGGCCATAAAAATCAATGACCTCACGCTTGGGGATCATGTTGATTTCTGGGCGCACATTACCGAGATTGTCCCGTACATCGGACGTGCCCTCGATCGTTCGTAATGTCATCTGAACAGAGCGGGAAATCGATTGAAGTATTTCCATATCCTGTCCGACGAGGTCGATTTGAACCGCTTCACCGGCAGAGGGCTGCCCAGTTTCCGGAACGACAACCAGTGTGGCACCGGCATGATGTTCGTCAAGCACAGCTTTCAGCTCGTGCCGCAACTTTTCAGCATAGACATACCCCGGTTTCTCACGTTGTTCGCGGGGAACGAATAATGCCGAGAACCCGACAAAATTCTCAGCGATAGTCGGTCTCAACGCATCCCCGATGGAGACCTGAGCCATCGGACTCTTTTTGCCAATCAGTTTGACTACATTTTCAAGATAATCCTTCTCGCGAAGAATGGCGCCCAAACGATCAGCGACGTTTTGCGAAGAGGACAAGGATGTCATCGGGGGTAATTCCACGGTGATACCTAGTTTCAGCCCATCGCTCTTCGGATACATGATCACCGGAACCTGCATGAACGCCACAAGGGATAGAACAAAAATGCCTGTCGCTCCTGCAATCCACAACCCGGCTGTGCGACGGCTGCGTAATGTTGTCCGCAAACTCCAGTCGCGTAGGTTATCGGTGACCTTCTGTGTGATCCGGTCCACGCGTGTCATCCGTTCTTCGCCTGACTTTTCCGCCACCCCTCCAAGAAGAAACCGGGAGAGTGGAAGTGCGACCAGTAGCGCCACGGCAAATGCCATGACCAGACAGACAATGGCCGTCACTGGCAGCACTCGAATGAACTCACCTGCTACACCGCTAATCGCCATCAATGGTGCCAGTGCCAAAATCGTCGTCGCCTGTCCGGCTGCCGCTGGCAAGGCATACCGTTTCGCCGTTTTTAGCACGGCTTCGTTGAAGCTCAAGTGCTCAATGAAGATTCCTTCATGCACACCCTCCATCATCAAAATAAATACGTCGACCAGAAGCCCAAGGGCTAATATCATGCCGATAATGACCAATTCATTCAGCGTATAATCGAGTAACCAGACGATGAGGAGCGCGCCGAGGAACGTCAGAGGAATGGAAAGACCGGCAATCAATCCTTCGCGCCATGTCAGGAGCACGAATAAGATCAGGAACACCGCAGCCATGGCCTGAAGGCCGTTCATGAGGACATCATTTAGGGAATTTAATATCTGCTTAGACTCGTCCTGTGTGATGCGGTAACGCAGCTTGGGCGCCCATATCCGGCTCTTTTCCGCATCTTTCAGCTCAGCGACGACAGCTTCGATCACTTTAATCGTATCCGCGCCAGGTACTTTCTTGACCGAGATTTCCACACTCGACTCGTACGGACTACTCAGCCATGAAAACTGTGCGCGGGTGTTTTCCTTTTCCAGACCCCGGTAGATACGCCCGAGTTCATTTAGGCGGATCACGCGACCGGGATCGTTCTCCAGCCGTTTTATCGGTAGCCGTTGCAGCTCTTCGACATTCCTGAATCGGCCAAGCAGGCGAACGCTGGCCCCGATTTCTTCACTGTCGATCTCACCCCACGGCATATCCACATTCGCGTTCTGGACGGCCTCGCGGATCTGAACCGGGGAAATGCCAAGCGCGAGCAGCCGTCCTGGGTCAAGCCGTATATGGACAACCTCCTCGCGCGCACCGCCAAGCGTGACTTCATTGACTCCCAACACCCGTTCCAGCCTATCCTGCAAATCCTCGGAAACTCGGCTTAGTACGGCATCAGAAACTTTCCCATAGAGCACAACACTCAGAATGGGGCGATCATCGACGGAAATCTGCTCGATGGTCGGATCTTCCGCTTCCCTCGGTATTTCCGCTTCGGCATCGCTGACTCTCGCTCGCAAAAGCTGCATTGACTCGTTGAGGTTAGCATTTGCCTCAAACTCGACGGCAATAATCGAAAAAGAATCAAAGGACGCACTCGTGATCGTTTTGAGCCCTTTGATCGATTTAATTTCTTTCTCGATCTTCGTGGTGATTTCCTGCTCGATACTTTGGGGGTCAGCGCCTGGCCATTCAGTAGTGATTGTGGCCTGGGGAATTTCAAGGTCCGGCAGGGCCTCTTTGACCAGCAGACCATACGCCATGAAGCCGCCGATGCCGAGAAGCAGTGCGAGCAGAAGGCCGAATGTCGTACGAAGCAAAAAGAAACGGGCGAATGCAGATGGTTGATGTTCTTCTCTATCTTTCTGATGCCTATTGGGGGTCGTATGAGATGCCGTGTTACTCATCGCCACCACTCCTCGCCATACGATTTGTATCCTCGCCTTTATCTTCGCCAAGCATCCTGACGTGGACACCGTCGCTGACTTGAAATCTTCCTTCTGTGACGAGCCGTTCGCCCGCTTGTACGCCGGATACGATCTCCTGATTGGCGAATCCTTGAAGACCTAATTCCACTTGCCGTTCATGAACGATCCCGTCTTCCGTGCTTACGGCAAAGACAAACGGTTGGTTGTCGCGATAGACGAATGTATCGAGAGGTGCGAGTACAACATCATGATGCGAAGCGGTGGCAATCCATACGGTGACAAACATCCCATCCTTGAGCGCTTCGGCTCCGTGCGTTGTCCGTATTTTCACTTCTATGGAGCGTCCACCGGGACTGATGGCAGGTGTGAGTGAATAAATTTCACCGCGCGAGGGAAATCGTTGTTCAATTGGACCTTTGGTATTGGATTGCTGCATGGCCTCTCCACTGGGCGCGATGAGGGCCAACTGTCCGGCTTCGATCCGACTTCGTTCGTAGGATGGCACCTGCACAATGATTTCAAACCGGTCTGGATCGATGACGACCATTGGCACCGTCTGGAGCGCCGCCTGTTCGGTATCGGTACGCACAATGTTGGGCATGAAATAGCCGCCTTCATTGATATTGGAATACGCGACGACACCATCTATTGGAGATACAAGGGTGGTGTCTTCCAGTTGAACTTGTTCCTGGTCAAGCCGAGCTTTCGCGCTTTCGATCTGCGTATTGGCGGCTGCAATTCGACTTCTAGCCTGAGCGACCGTTTCACGGGTGCGCGCGAATTCGGCCTGAGCCTGGTCGTATTCTTGTTGCGAGGCTGATGTTTGTTTAAGCAGGACGGCAAACCGTTGGAACTTCTTTTCTGCTAGTCTGAGTTCTGTCCACGCTTGTTTGAGTTCGGCTTGTGAGACTTCTTTTTGTGCCTTGGCTTCTTTGAGAGACGCCCTTGCCGCTGCGATATCCGCGGCATACTGTCGCTGGTCTTGATGTGCGAGCTCTTCTCCTGCGGTGACATGGCTTCCCTCCCGCAACCCGTCCTTGATATATGTGACACGGCCGGCATTCTGGAATATCAAATACTCCCGTTGGACCGATCGGGCTGTGCCATCTGCAAATACCCATTCCTGAATGTCACCGCGTTTCGCTTCGACCGCTGTCACACTGATTGATTCGGAGTCTGTAGGGTGGGTGGCTACTACGTCTTTGTCGGGGCTGTCGGACCACAAGGAGATCACGCCGGTCACGCCGCCGCCCACCAAAAGCGCGTACAGCACCCACTTCATCCATTGACGTGAACGTGTCATTCCATCTTTCCTTTGGTAGTCAAAGGCCGAAATCCCATGCTTTCGAGCAGTTCTTCGACTCCGTCACCGAGTGCTAAGTGCAGATTTAACCTGTTGTCAATTCGTTGCCGTCGAACCGTCAACCAAGCGCTTTCCGTATCGAATGCCCGGCGCTGACTTTCCAGCACAACGATAATTTGCTCCACGCCCTGAGCGTAACGATTTTCCGCTACCCGGACGGCATCTTGCGACGCCTGAACGGCGGTTCCCAATGCGGCTTCCCGTTGTGCAAGAACTGATTCAACCGCAAGCGCAATCTCGACCTCCGAGAAGGCTTGCAGCGTTTGTTGCGCATAGGATTCCGCCGCTTCCGCCAATTGTCCTTCGGCTTGATCTATTCGCGCTCGAAGCCTTCCGCCTTGGAAAAGCGGTTGGACGAGATTTCCGGCAATCGTCCAAATAAGGAAATCACCTGATAAGATGTTGCTCAGGTCCTGGGACGCGGTGCCCGTACTTGCCGTGAGACTGAGGCGTGGCAACAACGCGGCTTGGGCTGAATACACGCGTGCATCTGCGGCAGCCATCCGGCGCTCTGTGACGCGAAGATCTGGCCGACGTCGCAGCAGTTCGGACGGAAGTCCCGAAGGGATAGCTTGTTCAATAGCGGGGAGAGTTCTTGCGCCCGAAAGCGCGCCGGCGGGATAGCGACCAAGAAGAACTTCAAGTTGCCGAACCGTTCGCCGCAACGTTTCCTCGCGTTGTTTCAGGGTGCTTTCCGCCGATGCAAAATTCGCGACAGACAGATGTTTGTCCGTCGGCGGTTGGATTCCGGCATTCACGCGATCGGTTGCATAGGTTGCTGTTTTTTTGAAGCTGAGGACCGTTGCCTCGGCCAGTTCGACCTGAAGTCGAGCTTCAGTTAGCGAATACCATGTTTTGGCAGTTTGTGCGGCGAGCGAAAGCGCGGCAGCGGCAAAATCAAATTTTTGCGCTTGAAGATCTGCCGCAGCAGCGCTGGCACCTGAACGGATCCGACCCCAGATATCGAGCTCCCAACTGAGATCCAATGAGACACCGAATGAATTGAAAATGAACGCTGTATTTCCTCCTCCACCGGGAAGAGCAGCGCCGAATGAGCCGGCGAAATTCTGTCGCTGTCTTGTCGCATCCGTTCCCGCATTAACTTGTGGCCAAAGATCAGCCCCGGCGATGCGAGCTTCTGCTTCGGCCACGGTAATTCTTGCGGCAGCAGCTTGAAGATCGTGATTGGACCGCAAGGCTTCGTTCAGGAAGCCGGAAAGCGCCGGATCTTCAAATGTTAGCCACCATTGGTTGATCAGGACTCCAGGTGCGGTCTCAGCCAACCAATGGTCTGGAATTGGTGAATGAAGATTGGGTGTCTGTACTTGAGGCGGAGCCGTGGTACAGCCTGAACATAAGGCGACTGTTATGACCACGCTCCTGAGACATCCGGTGAGTACCATTATTCAACGTCCTCTAAAGCCTCGAATTTCCTTAACTAGAACAATTGTCAGTATGGAACGGAGGAGTCCATGCTGTGTCTACCATTTCCACATGCTTAAACTGAGTTGTTTGCCGATGGTTTTATGACGCAGTTGCTGGGTGACTTATTGAGCGGGTTCCGCGCCAAGCCAAGCCCATGCCTCATGTTCCTGATCTTCCTGAAATGTCCGCATATCGATATCCGCAAAAACGGGATTGACGGATTCAATGATCTTGCGCATCCAGCCCGGCGCCCCGACAATGGCATAGCGCTCGACTTTCTGCATGGCGGCGAGCTTCATGGAAACCAGGTCACTTTGCATAAAAACCGCCGGATCAATACCACCAAAGTGTTTTATGCGGTTAAGCAACCGAACCTTCTCATGATGTTCCAG
Source organism: Nitrospirales bacterium (assembly GCA_021604145.1). Classification (GTDB taxonomy): domain Bacteria; phylum Nitrospirota; class Nitrospiria; order Nitrospirales; family UBA8639; genus JAGQKC01. The sequence continues at coordinate 1,429 of BQIX01000058.1, read as the reverse complement.
AAAGTTCTCGAACCTTTTGATGACCTCTGGCATTTCCTCCGACGAAATCACGCCGTTGATCTCAAAGGCGAAGACATTGTCTTTTGAGGTGGGGAGAAACCGGAAAGCCGAAGGATGGGAAATTTTCGTTTTCGACAAATCCGCTACCCACTTTATGGCTTCGTCGCTCTGATCGGGCGTAAAAAAATTCATTTCTAAGGTTGGAAATACTGGTTTCATAAAGTTGATCATGGCTTGCGGCCATTCCTTGTCCGAGACAAAAGCCATGCGACTGAATCGATCGATATGGCTAAGAAAATCGAGATCGGCCTTCGTGCCCTCGATGAATGCATCGGCGTTCATGTCCTCTAAGCCGGTGAAGTTGACCAGAATACCGATTTGATCTTCGGAGAGCAGTTTTTTATCAAGAATGCGTTTATAGCCTTTCATGTCGTCGCCCGTGAGTTTCTCGTTGAGGTGCATAGCGATCACGTGATCCGGTGCTGGTAATTGTTGATACATAATGATTTCCTCCTGATGATTGAGGTGTTTATGAATAGAATTTGCACGACAATCAGGAATAATACTGGCCGGCAATCGACGAGATACCTCTCAAGAATTTCTGTTGCCATACTTTTTCGATGGTATAATCATCGCTTCCGTGCTTTTAATCATGCCACCGTAAAATAAACCAAGTTCTTCCAGGCGGGCTTGAGTCTCTTTCCAAGTATCTGGCAATTTTTCCTTCGCCTCATCAACAACCGCACGGGCTTTATATAATCGGGTAACCGAGCCTTTGAGCAGCTCGACATATGGCTTTCGCCGAATCTGAAAATAATCCTGTCTGTCACCCGGCTGCGCGACGCGTTCGATCACACCGAGATTTTCCAATAATCGACTGTTGGTACTGATGCTGCCACGGCTCACCTGAAGACGCTTTGCAAGTTCCGTAAAGCTAAACGGGCCGCCATGTATCACCAAAAATCCCATGATCCGTCCGGCAATTCTTGGCATTCCTTCAGCCTGGGCGACTAAGCCGAGTTGTTCAACGAACGTTTCCACAATTTGGTCAATCTTTTGTCGGTCTGTTTTCTTTCTCATATAATTATTATCTTCTATTTAGTATGTTTAGTCAATACTGAACGAACTGAATAGGAGAAGTTGCCAAAAGTTCTTGAAATGAATGACTTTTCCGAAATTGAGGTTACTGAAACCCTGAAAAGTTCCAACGTCCTTGAGCATCCTGACCTTGCCGTGTTTGGCGATTTTTTCTTCAAAGGCCGAAGCGATACGGTCGTATTCTTCCTGAGTGATTGTGCCATCAATCCGAAATTCAACGATGTTTGAATCAAGTTCTGTCATCATCTTTAACATGATGGTTCTCCTTCGATTTCCCTGAACTCTTTATGGAATTATATGAATTGTGAAAGTGTGAAATTTTGAATGTTAC
>BQIX01000057.1 GCA_021604145.1 Nitrospirales bacterium | reverse complement strand
TGATGGGACAAGTCGTCATCAATCAGTGCACGCTCAATGAACCAACAATCACCCTACGACAACAACAAGACGGCTCATGGCAGTGGCTGATCATACCTGATGACGATGAAAGTGACGGAACGTCGATCATACAATTCGCTGGGCTCAAGGAACTTGGGATACACAATGGGACCATCACCATCACAAACGAATCACGTCCCATGGAGTCTCAATCTATCACGCTCTCCAGCCTAGAGGCCACGATAACGGCACAACCAGACTTCAAGAAGATGAATTTTCGGATGACCGCAACCCCATCAATGATACAAGACTCTTCAGAGATCTCCGTCGAGGGTCAAATTCGAGGAGACTTTTCAGCCACGTCTATTGATTCTAAAACGCCTACACCGCCAAGCGCCGTTCGACTCATGATGACCAAGGTGAACTTCCGCAGCATTGACATGCGCCCACTGCTGAAGTTCGTCAACCCAGCGGTAGTCATCTCCACACCACACCTCATCGGCAACCTTGATACAACACTCACACTCTTTTCTGACAAAACCGGCTATACACTCATCGCCGAAGACTTCTCTATCCGCATACAGGAATTTCATATCCTTGGGAAAATGAGCGTCACTGGCCTATCAAGTGATCAACCAGCATTTTTCTTGACAGGCGAAGTGTTGCCTTATTCAATTGAACAACTGACCCAGCTCATTCCTCCGACGTGGCTACCAACTGACATCCAATCTCTTCTGCAACAACTTACCATTCGAGGAAATTTTGACATCCCCCAGGTTACGATTGCCGGTCCACTTGACCTGAAGGAGAAACCATCGATACTCGGAAGTCTTCGCCTCGCTCAAGGTTTCATTAAATCTCATTTAAACTTTGCGCCACTACACCATATCCAAGCCTCCCTCACGTTGGCACACGATCATCTCACCATCAACAGTTTTTCAGCTGACTATGAAAATTCGCGCATTGAAGAAGCCAAAGGACTTCTCGACCTTCAACAAGTTGACCCCTGGCTTACATTAACCGTGAATGGCGACCTGCAGGCAAACGATGTCTTAAAGACCGCTCAACAAGTTGATGCGCTGAAACAAGACTCACCGATATGGCTAGAGACAGAACACGTCAAGGGACATGCTCTTATCGGCTTGAAAATTGAAGGACCGCTAAGCAGGTCCGGGCAACTGCAGATCCAACAAGGAGAGGTTGTCATAGAAAATTTTGGGTTTCAGCTTCCCACGCAACCTTTCCCCATACATGCCATGACAGGACAGGTACGCTTCGACCAAGATCATCTCACGATTAACGAATTGTCTGCTGAATACGGATCATCCACTATCGAGCAGGCTCATGGGCGGATTGAATTTCGAAAGCTTGGCCCCTGGCTTGCCTTGACGGCAAATGGCAATCTCCATGTAGAGGATGTCCTCACAACCGCTCGCCAATTTGCTGCAGACAAAGATACACCTCCCGCATGGCTTGACATACGGAACGCCCAGGGAGACGCCGGCATCGCACTCAAGATTGAAGGTCCATTGCAGGATCCCAAACAACTCATAATCCACCAAGGCGAGCTGAGAGTACAGAATCTCGGCTTACAACCCGCTTCATCTCCCCTCCCCTTACAGGGTTTCTCCGGTCGCATAAACTTTGACCAAGAACATGTCATCATCCATGGCATGAAAGGGAAGGTCGGGAAGAGTCACACAACTCTGAAGGGTCGTGCCTCATATGGACAACCAGACACCCTAAAAGACATCACACTGCAGAGTCAGGTTGAGTTATCTGATCTACAACGCCTATTTCCCGAACTTCAGCAAGCCAGTCAACTATCCGGTGGTCCAATGGAAATCGCCATGAGTATTTCGGGGTCAACCAGTCAGCCAGAAATCCACACAGAACTTGACCTCACCTCGATCAATGTGTCGTATCCTCACGTGTTAGAGAAACCCTCTGACATTTCAACACGGCTCACATTCGATGGCACGCTCACTCCAAATCACAAATTAAACATTCGCCAATCTAGACTGGAAATTTCCCCCTTTCACTTGGATGTGAAAGGCGAAGTCTCTCTGGATGACCAACAAATGATGAACCTGACACTCACAACTGGAGCAGATGAAGAGTCCATTCTTCCCAATGGGATAACCGTTGGTGATAAACAATTAGGGCTACAACGACTCGAAGCTAATGTGAGTCTTCAGGGATCAGCAAATAATTGGCCTGACTGGAAGACAAACGGAATTATTGACATCAACAAGGCCAGTTCAATTGCGACTCAGACATCAAACGACACACATCATACAGCCAGGGTACAATGGACACAGGAAAATCGTACCGCCACCTTAGATATCCGCGCTCAAGACATTCCCATTGAGTCTATCATTCCCGAAAACCCAAAACTTAGTGGCAATCTCTCTGCGAATATGTCCTTCGAAGCGGAATTGGATGACACGCAAATTCTTAAAACATCAGTAACCGGCAAAGGTGAATTTCAAATTCACAATGGCCACATTGTCCAATCGCCAGTCATCACCAGTATTTTAGGCCTTCTCAACATTCCCAATTTACTCATGGGCAAAGTTAACTTCAAACAACAAGGCATTCCGTTTAATTCCTTGACTGGGACCTTTTCCTTCGACCATGGGCTGATGACGTCCAATGATCTATTATTAAATAGTCCTGTTATTAAAATGACCGCAGCCGGCAAATATGAGATGCCAACAGATCAACTTGATTTCATTGTTGCGGTCAGTCCATTTGGCGAATATTCCAACCTATTGAAAAACATCCCGCTGTTTGGTCGCCTCCTCAAAGGAGAACGAAAAGGACTAGCCACCGCTCTCTTCGAAGCCAAAGGGACTCGTCAAGATCCTAAAGTCCGATATCTCCCTCTGGAGTCCTTTACTGGAGGATTACAAGGTGTGGCTCAGTTCGCGATAGATGTTTTAAAAAATACCGTCACACTCCCCAAGGACCTCATAATGGAGCCAAAAGAAGAAAGCAGTTCTTCAGAAAATTAGAAAATTCAAGACGTACGAAAACGGTCTCTAGCGAACGCAATGAAATGAATATCGAAGGAAAGGAGCTGCAATGATGAATGGCAGGGATTTGTGGGCGATAGCGAATAATATGCTCCAATACCAACTGTTTTCTGTTAATCAGACTCCAGTGACCGTCTCTTCTCTTGTGGTGTTTCTATTCTTCATGGGTGGATTATTTATTCTCAATCGATTTTTCCGTCATTTCATCGCCAATCGCCTCTTGCAACGAATCAACCTTCCTGCCAGCACAAAATATACGATGACCCGTATTGCACAATATTTGCTGTGGGTGCTGGGAGCCATTATTGCCTTTCAGCTCATTGGTATTGACCTCAGTGGACTTGCGGTCATCTTTGGATTTTTATCGGTCGGGATTGGGTTTGGCTTGCAGAATCTGACCTCAAATTTTATCTCTGGAATCATCCTACTATTTGAACAGCACATACAAGTTGGGGATCGCGTAACCGTTGCGGACACCGAGGGTGATGTCGTGGAAATTAATATTCGGTCAACCACGATCCGCTCACTGAACAATATCGCCATTGTCGTTCCGAACTCTGAATTCATTTCATCAACCGTTGTGAATTGGTCTCATGGAGACCCAAAAACACGACTCGAAATTGATGTCGGCGTATCATATGGCTCAGAACTCGACACGGTCGTTTCCTCTCTGTTGGAAGCCGCAAAAGAACACCCTGAAGTCTTAGCAAACCCAGAACCCAAAGCCTGGCTCATGGGGTTTGGTGATTCAGCGTGGAACATGCGCCTCTTAGCGTGGGTCGGAGATCCTCAGGGTCGGCGCCAGGTCCACTCTGACATTAACTGTGCCATCGTGAAAAAGTTTCGTAAAAACGGAGTCGAAATACCATTTCCACAGCGAGACTTACACGTACGTTCTCCTCTTCCATTACCACTTATTTCAACATGATTATTGCTGAAGAGATAATCCGGATTGAGGAGGAATTCGTTTCCTATTTTGCCGATTCAGACATCAACTTGGATCTACACGCTCAACAGGACGGCTCAATAATCGAGGCCAAATACGACAAGATGCCAATTCCCTAATCACACTAAATTTCGTGTGTTCCTCAGGAACGATTCAACCAAGTATCGCGTACAAATGAACAAGGAGGTTCCTGCAACGTGGTAAAAAAAACGATTATCGGCTGGCGGGAATGGATCGCACTCCCTGAACTAGGCGTAGAACGCCTCAAAGCAAAAATTGACACTGGCGCACGAACCTCGGCACTTCATGCCTTTGGCATCGAACAGTATACCAAACAAGGGCGGGAGTGGATCAGGTTTACCATTCAACCCTACCAACATAATGACATCAATAAGCGAGTCTGTACCTGTCCAGTCCGAGAATGCCGAGTGGTCACAAACTCTGGAGGAGCCCGAGAGCAGCGTTTTGTCATTGAAACTCGATTAACATTAGGAACCCTATCATGGCCGATTGAAATTACTTTGACGAATCGAGATCAAATGGGTTTTCGAATGTTATTAGGTCGAACGGCGATCAGACGTCATTGCGTGATTGATCCCGGAAGATCATTTTGCCTTGGTCGAAACTGAAGACTATTACATACTTCATTTATTATCGATTGACATTCAAGAGGAGGCACGACGTATGAAACTGGCCATGATGGCACGGAACTCGAAATTATATTCTCATAAAAGACTCGTGGAGGCAGCTGAGAAAGCTGGTCATCACATTGACGTCATCAACACTACAAAAGTGTACATGAATATTACCTCTCACCATCCCGAGCTTCGTTATAAAGGAGAAAATCTCGAAGGCTATGATGCCGTCATTCCTCGCATTGGCGCTTCGATCACGTTTTACGGGTTGGCGGTCTTGCGACAGTTTGAGATGATGGGCGTCTGGCCACTGAATGAATCTGTCGCCATCGGACGATCTCGGGACAAACTCCGTTGCCTACAGTTATTGGCACGAAAAGGAATCGGGCTGCCAGTTACGGCGTTTGCTCATTCCGATGATTTTGCTGATGACGTAATCGGAATCGCTGGGGGCGCACCTGTCATCATCAAACTGCTGGAAGGGACTCAGGGAATCGGGGTGGTGTTAGGGGAAACGCACAACTCTGCCAAGTCAGTCATTGAAGCATTCCGAGGAGTCCAGGTCAATATTCTCGTGCAAGAATTTATCAAAGAAGCCGGTGGCTCTGACATTCGATGTTTGGTAATTGGTGATCGAGTGATCGCCGCGATGAAACGCCAAGGGGCCAAAGGGGATTTCCGTTCAAATTTACATCGAGGCGGCAATGCCCAGCTTATTAAAATCACGCCCGAAGAACGTTCGACTGCCACTCGGGCCGCCAAAATTATGGGACTTAATGTCTGTGGAGTGGACTTGCTTCGTTCCAAACATGGCCCAGTCGTCATGGAAATCAATTCCTCCCCTGGACTGGAAGGCATAGAAAACGCAACCGGCATCGATGTCGCAAAAGAGATCATTCAGTTTATAGAGAAAAATGCAAAACCCAACAAAACAAGGACTCGTGGTCGTGGGTAAGTCGCAACGTCCGAATTTTGCCATTCGGAACATCACCGTCCAACCGGGAACGCGGCAAACGGTTAATCTCTCGATGAGCTTGTTGTCCAACCATACGCCCATGAATATCCCCGTCCACATCATTCATGGCAAACATGATGGTCCACGTCTGTTCATCAGCGCGGCGATCCATGGAGATGAACTCAACGGGGTAGAAATCATCCGACGAATCCTGAAAACTCCTCGTATTCACAAACTTCGCGGTACGCTCGTTGCGGTGCCGATTGTCAATGTCTTTGGGTTTCTGGCTCATTCTCGTTATTTGCCCGATCGTCGAGATCTCAACAGAAGTTTTCCAGGGAGCGAAAAAGGTTCATTAACATCACAATTAGCCTACTTATTCATGCATGAAATTGTTCTCCGATGCACGCATGGCATTGATTTACATACCGGGGCTATTCATCGAAGTAACCTGCCACAAATTCGAGCAGACCTTTCAGATCCTGAAATGGAACGACTGAGTAAATCTTTTTCTGCCCCCCTGATACTTCACTCAAATCTTCGTGATGGGTCCTTACGAAGGGCAGCAACGGATAAGAATATTCCAACCATGCTCTATGAAGCTGGTGAGGCCCTTCGTTTCGATGAATTTGCCATCCGTCTCGGTGTCAGAGGGATTCTTCGAGTCATGCAAACCCTAGGTATGCTCGGCAAGCTTCCCTCTACTGTCGAAACCAAGAGTGTCGTGTCGAGAACGTCCTATTGGCTGAGAGCTCCAGCCGGAGGAATCCTTCGATCACTGCATCCACTTGGTGCACGAATTCAGGAAGGCGATCACGTGGGAACTATTTCCGACCCCATGGGTGAAAACGAAATTGCCGTCAACGCGGAAGAACCGGGAATCCTCATTGGCCGAACAAATTTGCCAATTGTCAATCAAGGGGATGCCCTGTTTCATATTGCAAAAGTGAAAAATGTCACCACAGCCGAAAAAGTGGTCGAGGAATTTCACGAAAAAGTTAAAGATGAAATCACTCTCAGCGAGCAAACTTCATAACCAAATTTCGGTAAACAATCATGGATTCATTTGCTAATCACCAGACAGAAAGGAGGCCGTTTCCATGTTCCGTTTATGAGAACAATGATTATGACCTCATACGGCATCATAATCATACAAGTCTTTCATCAGCATGGGGCAAAGATATGCATCAGGAAATGAACGGCCATGCTGTACCCAAAACCTATTTTGCCTGCGATTAATTCCTCTCAGGCACAAGGAGTCAACCATGTCAGAAAAGTCCATTATCGTCAAAGCTAAAGACAGTGTTGTCGAGACCATTCAAGGCACAGGAGATGTCACCAATGCATTATTAAATCTTGTCAGCGGCACATTACTGACAGCCCTGAAAGGGACCAAGGCAGTCGGGACTGAAGCTGGGAGCTTACTCAAAGATACGATTGTTGGGTCGGTGAAAGGCATTTCTGAAGTCGGAGCTGAAGCCGGGTCGGCAGCCAAAGGCGTGATTGTTGGCGCCGTGAAGGGAACGAAAGAAGTCACATCCGATACACTCGAGACAATTGGCGTAAGTATTTCAACACTGATTAAAACCACATCAGACGTTGGGGGAGATCTCGCTCAAACAGCGAAGGGAGCAGTAGAAGGAGCCATCGTCGCCACCAAGGATTTATCAACTGGAATAACAGATGCTGCGGCACAAGCCGTCACGTCCGCAATCAAAGGGGTCAACTCTGTCGGCGGAGAATTAGCCAGCACTGCCAAGGCCACGGTCATTGGGGCAGCGCAGGCTACACAGGAAATTGGCGGAAAAGCCATGGAAACTATTAGTCACACGGCAGGCGCTGTCATCAAAGCAACGGTCGAGGTTGGTGGAGATCTCGCTTCGACAGCCAAAGGGACGATGATTGGAGCTCTCGAGGGAGCGAAAGAGGTCGGGGAAAAAGCCATGGACACGGTCAGTGGAACTGCCAGTTCCATGATTAAGGCGACAGCACAAGTCGGCGGAGATCTGGGAACCACCGCCAAAAGTTCTGTGGAGGGTGCAATAGAAGGCGCAAAGGCTATTGGAGTCGACACCGCGGAAGCGGCATCTGCCGCAGCAACAGGTGCCTTCAAAGCAGCAGGGGAAATTAGTTCCAGCGCCGGCGAGCAGGTTCGCAATGCCGTGACTGGAACAATCAGCGGCGTGAAAGTCGTGCTCAAAGAACCCTTTAAGTAATACAGGTTTCACATAGGGTTCACCCCCCAGAAACCGGCAACACGTAAAACTTGAGTAGCATGTGAGGCTGTACCAGTAACGTATTTTCCTTCATAAGGAGAGAATGTCGCAGTCGCCAGATATAACCTTTTTGACACTGTGAGGCTGCATAATAATTTTCACAACAAAAATGTCAGAATTGTTACACGACAGTTTCCCTTCAGACACCAAGGCATATCTCATACGTTGCTTATGTTTTTCGTGTTTCACGGTGGGGTGATGACGAACTATCTACTCAGAGGCGGTCAAGAATAAAGCAATATGACGCCTTTTGTTCGTACACGACCTAGAAAACCGGGCTCCGGCCCGACTACCTTTCTTAACATGTCAAGCAACATGCTAGACATCTATCTGACGAACCTAAGCCTCAAACTGAACGAAACCATGAAAGTGATGGCAATGATTTCGACACTCTTTATTCCTCTGACGCTGATTGCCGGTGTCTATGGGATGAATTTCAAACAGTTGCCAGAATTAGAGTGGAAATGGGGATACCCCACGGTGCTTCTTTTCTTTGGATGCTGTGCAGGAGGCTTAAGATGTATTTCCGCAAGAAAAAATGAATTTAATCGCTAGAAGAGTATTTGGTCTAAGACTCAACACCTGCAGACTTCGCACGATCAATAGCCCACATCATTTTTTCGCTTCTTGCTCATCACGGAGTATTGAAATATGAAGCTGGCTCTTCTGAGGTGGTTTTTTTTTCTTGGAAGGTCCTAAGGATTGACTAACCGACTGCTGGGAACCTCCGCGCTTGAAGATCAGTTGTTCTGCCTTGAACCAATCGTCCAAGTCCTGACCATGCGTTTTGCCCCGTGCCTCATAGAGTTCATACGCATGTCTGGCAATCGAAGCATACAATGTCGCATGAATGGCTGCCTCTACTTGACCACAGAGAAGTGTCGCTGGACCATCAACCCACTGAGGTCCCCCGACAACCTGATCGACCTTAAGGTGGTGAGCTTGTGATATCACTGAGCTCATTGAGCTTCCACCAAGTAAGACAACTTTTCCTTTAAAGCCGTGTGCCCGTAATTCACGTAAAACTTCTAGACCACTTGGGTGACTCACATACATATCTAATAATACAACCAAAGGCTGCAGTTGGGCGGTCATTGTAAGAACGTCTTGGCGATGGGATGGAACACAGACTTCGTAGCCTCGCTCACACAAGAAAGGAACGATTTGCTGACGAAAATCATCTCTAAAAGTGCAAACCATAATCATACAGTCTATTTTCCACACTCATTTCCGTACTGTCAAAATAAATTTCGAGGCCGGTCTTCGCATGCAATTCGCTGACCAATATTCAGGCCTTAAATTATCTCATAGAAGAACATCTGCGTTAGAGGTGATTAAGTCATGTTCATTCATCCGTTGGCACGCTCATTTCAAGGACGGAGGGCCATAAAAGAGTTTCATATATTATGAAGAAATCTCAAATGTAAAACAAATAGGACAATTCAAGTTGATCAAATACTCTCAACTCTTTCAGTCCAACACTTTCAGGGAAAATGGGGAGAATGCTCAACCGAGATTTGATCAGAAATAACGGAATGGAATATTTGAAATTCTATTGGCTGCAGGCAAATATCATACAATCGGCTAATGTATTTCGTGGATTTTTATAAGATTGGCACCCGTGAGTTTCTGACTGTGTTCTCCGGAGAGAATGACTATACGGTCTCCACGTTTGGCTAATTGCTGACGTTTTAAGATCGCTTCAGCCACCTGAATGCGTTCATCCGTATTTGAAATATTCGGCATAAGATACGGGTCAACCCCCCAAAACATTTCCATTCGCCGTAAACTGCCAGAGAACGGCGTCATCCCAATGATTGGAACGTCGGGCCGTTGTTTGGACATCAGGAAGGCCGTGGTTCCCGAGTTGGTCAACACCAGTATCAATTTGGCCTTCGTCAGTCTAGCCGCTGAAGCTGCGGCGACACATGCTGAAGCAGACACATCTTTGCCTTGGTAGGTATTCATTGGCTCCCAACGAAGAACTTGGCTCGTTTCGGCCGTACGTATGACTCGATCCATGACTTGAACGGAGTGAAGGGGGTACTCGCCAGTTGAAGTTTCTGCCGATAACATAAGCACGTCAGATCCATCAAGCACCGCATTGGCGACATCTGAGGCTTCTGCACGAGTAGGAATGGAATGCTGCGTCATCGACTCCAGCATTTGAGTCGCAGTGATCACCAGCCGATCGCAACGGTTGGCTTCCGCAATAATCTGTTTTTGAAGGACAGGCACAGCCTCAATAGTCATTTCAATCGCAAGGTCCCCTCGAGCCACCATTACCCCATCAGCGCGATCTACTATTTTCGTTAAACATTGCACGGCTTCCGGTCGTTCAATTTTGGCAATCACAGGAATGGCGAGGCCACTCCGCTTAAGAAACGATTTTGTGATCTGAATGTCTTTTTCCGAGCGAACAAAAGAAAGTGCCACGTAATCCACATTGTGTTCGACAGCAAAACGAATGTCGTCATGATCTTTGTCTGTTAAAGAAGGAGTGCTCAGAGATGTATCTGGAAAATTGACGCCTTTGTTGGATGTCACTCGCCCACCGATCACCACCGTGCACATAACACTTTTCTTTCTAACTTTTTCGATACGCAATTCAATCAATCCATCGTTGATGAGAACTCTCTGGCCAGGCTTAACATCTTCAGCAAGTGCAGGATAGCCAATTGGCAGACTTGCTGATGTGAGATTGACCAACCCTTTCTTCTTTGATCGTTCGGAATCAACTGAAATCAATTGGATCGATTGTCCAGAATTGAGGTCCATACCTCTCTTGGAAAGAGTCCCAATACGGATTCTTGGACCTTGCAAGTCCACCATAATGGGAATCGACACCTCTAGCCTTTTTTCAACATCCCTTATCGTATTGATCGTTTTGGCATGCCACTGATGCGTTCCATGGGACATGTTGAGCCGAACCATATTCATCCCGCCATTAACTAACCCTTCAAGAATTTCAGGCGTGGCAGTTTTCGGGCCGATCGTACAGAGGATTTTTGCTCGTCTCATAAGATAACGATCTCCTTCACAATGAGTGGCGTGGATTCTAAATTCAGTGGTGTATAGTTGGATTCAGGAAGAAGAGGATCCCTCAGACGCATATTCTTTGAACTGTGAAGACGATATCGCGTCTATGCATATGATGCAGACAAATATGGCTTCAGAATATCAGCAATATGTAGATCAATCCAACCAATATTCAAATAAAGAAGATCGTTTTGACAATGTGAAGACGGAGCACAATCCCAAATCTTTAATTGTATGACACCAGAAGAACCATCGCCTCACCTAACTGACACCGAATCGCGGCAGCAAAGGCAGGCCTGTTCAAAAGCGCCACGTTTTTTCTTAATGCATCTTCTGCGATTCTTGATGGCTCATTCTGACCTTGACAATACTAGCGCTTACAGAAGTTAAAGAGGCCACCAAGATGACATCCGTCATTTGACTGTAGGAAAAACGCACAGGAGGCTTCTTGGTCAAAGAAGCCTCCTGAGACAAACCCACCTTGCTTGCGTCAAGGACGTATCCTCAAACTTTAATATTCAAATACAACGCCCCTTTACCACGATGAATAAAAACCAGCGTTTGGTCCCCATTCAAGTGTGCGGCAATTTTGGCATAGTCTTCCTCAGACTGAACCGGCTTTCGGTTAATTTCACTGATAATATCTCCCCGGACTAACCCTGCCTTTGCCGCTTGACTACGAGGATCCACATCCAGGACCACCACTCCATTCACTTCATGACTCACCCCTAACTGGGCGACGAGCCTTTCATCCAAATTTTGAACAGCGACTCCAGCCAGGGCACCCTCTGAAACATCTTCGGTGTTTCGGGCCATCTGCATTGGCGTTTGATTCTCACGAATGACGACCTTCACCACTTTTTTCCGACCATCTCGAATAAGCGACATCTTCACTTCGCTACCGACGTTCGTCCGAATCACATATTGTTGAAGATTACGGGGATCGGCTACCGTTTTTCCTTGATAGTCAACGATCACATCTCCGCGTTGGAGACCGGCTTGATCTGCCGGGCTGCCGACCGCAACATTGGTAACCAGTGCGCCAGAAGCCTTGTCCAAATTAAAGGATTCCGCTAAATTGGAGGTCACTTCTTGAATACCCACTCCTAAAAACCCTCGAACAACCTTCCCGGAGCTCACTAAGCCGGCATAGACCGGTTTGGCAAGATTTGTCGGCACCGCAAATCCAACACCCTGGTACCCGCCAGATTGAGAGAAAATGGCTGTGTTAATGCCAATCAATTCCCCCTTCGTGTTGATCAGCGCACCTCCTGAATTTCCGGGATTGATGGCAGCATCCGTTTGTATAAAATCTTCATACTGCGTAATTCCCATGCCTCCACGGCCCAAGGCACTGACAATCCCTGAGGTCACGGTCGAGTTGAGACCAAAAGGATTCCCCACCGCCAACACATATTCACCCACACGAAGTTTCGAGGAATCACCCCATCGAACAAACGGAAGATTTTCCCCATCAATTTTCACGACCGCTAAATCAGTCTGAGGATCCAGACCTATGACTTTGCCTGTGAACTCCCGCTTGTCTGGAAGGGTCACAGTGATTTCGGAGGCTTGATCCACGACATGATTGTTGGTCATCACATATCCATCTGACGAAACGATCACGCCGGAACCCGCGCCTTGTTCCTCAGGAACAGGTGGCCCTCCATGCCTCCTCGGCATTTGCGGCCCCTCTGGCAGGCCAGGCATACCAAAGAACTCAGGAAGTTGCTCAAAAGGATTCCTGGACATTTGAGGCTGTATCTCTTTACTCACGGTGATGTTGACAACGGCGGGCGTCACCATCTGAACGATATCCGCAAATCCTGTCTTCTCACTAAACGATAGCGTATTCGATGCCGCGCTCTCCGAAATCTGCGTCTCAGATGCTTGAGAGTGACGAGGAGCATCCCATGGCCCAAGGGTCACCAAACCCAAGATAAGGGCCGCACCAACTACGCCTGAACTTACACTTCTCCACCCTCGTGTAACACGCGACGGTATTGGAACTTGCTGATGATTGTGAGATTCACGCTGACTATTCATTTCTGTCCTCCTTGAGTAAATAATTCTAAATCTCTAAAGGTCATGCTAAACCCGCAACCTTAAATCGACATTAATGAACGATTAAATTTTTCTCATTCTCAAAATGAGATACTAGGTGAGAGAGAGATCAGAACCGCACTGGGAGGAGAATCAGGAACTTCATGAATCCATATTGCTGAGTTTGATTATCAGCAAATTCACTCCAAACCTTTCCCCTGAACCTGGACAGGGTACGTTGAAATATTAGATTGTGTCTGAAAACTCATGCGGTCACTCAATGTGGTCAATGAAAAGGAAGGAACACGGAGACAGGGAAGGATCCCTAGGAACTCGGCATACCCCAAAGGCGTACGACACTTACAGCAAGTAATGGCATGACCAAACCAATCACAACCACAATAATGAGTAAGATGCCCAGTTCGCTGTAGTCTGCAGGGACTGCGACGGTTCCGGCTGCATCGCCTTGGACTTCTCGAGTAATCGTAAAAATTTGATTAAGATATTGAGTCCCTAATTGGCTCACCGACAGAGCGAGATTTGTAAACGAGGCCATCACAGCAAAAAACGTCGCCTTCAATTGTTCAGGGGCGGACTGCG
>BQIX01000056.1 GCA_021604145.1 Nitrospirales bacterium | reverse complement strand
GTGACGAAAGTATTGAATTTCGGCAAGCCAGTTGTCCCAGGCCTGATCCATATCTTCATACCAATGGGTTAAGGCCTGCTGAATGTCGGTTTTGGTCTGGTCTAAGGGGCGCCCTAAAGAATGGTTGGCGAGATACGTCTCCTGTCGACGTAATACCGTTGAAAACAAGGGGTGAATATGGGAGAGAAGCGCCTGTTCCTCTAATGGCCCAGGGCCCAGGGCTGTCAAGGCCTGCTGAATGCTATTTGTTTCCAATTTCCGTCCGGACATCGATGAGCTCTGGGAAAAAGGTGATCTCGAGTGCCTGTTTGAGAAAATTCACGCCTGAAGAACCCCCGGTTCCTGGCTTAAACCCAATTATACGCTCCACAGTTTTGAGGTGACGAAAGCGCCAAAGCTGAAAATTCTCTTCGACATCCACAAGTTTTTCACACATTTCATAGGCATCCCATTGCGCTTCCGGATGGTCATAGATCTGCTTGAAGACTTGCGTGAGTTCTGCATTACGTGAATGCGGTTGAGACCAGTCTCGCTCAAGGCATGCCTGAGGAATGGGGTGTCCTTGTCTGGACAATGAACAGAGAAATTCATCGTACAGGCTGGGGGCATTCAGCACGCATATCATGTCTTGATACAAGTGGTCATTATGTCGAAATACTTCGACAACGGCGGCATCTTTATTTCCTAGAATAAATTCGATGGACCGGTATTGAATAGATTGAAATCCTGAAGCATTGGCTAACACGTTGCGAAACTGACTATATTCGTTAGGGGTCAATGTCTCGAGTACGGCCCATTGTTCAAAGAGTTGCCGTTGGATTTGTTTTATTCGCGCCAAGATCTTAAAGCACGGATTGAAACGATCGTGTTGGATATGGATGACTGCTGCCCGTAGTTCATGAAGAATCAGTTTCATCCAGAGTTCAGATGTTTGATGCTGAATAATAAAGAGCATTTCATCATGATGCGGGGGATCGCTGAGCGGTTTTTGTGTGGCGAGCAATTGCTCGAGATGCAAGTATCCGGCATAGGTCATTCGATCATGAAAATCGAGTTGAATGCCTGTTTCTAACTTTCGAGTATGTGGAATATGCTCGTCCATTGTTGTGAATGTATGGACTGATTGTAGGACGATGGCCGTATTTTGTGAAGAGGGAATTTGGATTACTGAACGATAGCTTGCTTTCTAGGGGAAGATTTTGAAATTCCTACTTTTTCATTCATCTGGTCTAACAATCGTATAGGGTCCTGGTCTTGAAGAATTAGGGCGCGATTATTTGATGTCACAAAGCCCTGTTGGACTTGATGGTCCATAAAGGCGAGTAACGAATCGTAAAATCCTTGCACGTTTAAAAGCCCGCAGGGCTTGTGATGAATGTTCAATTGAGCCCAGGTTACCATCTCGCATATTTCTTCTAATGTTCCGTAGCCACCCGGGAGTGCCATAAACCCATCTGAGAGTTGTTCCATGAGCGCTTTTCGCTCATGCATGGTTTGGACAATGCGTAAGTCAGTCAATTCCTGAAACGCCAGTTCTTTTTCTGCAAGAGCAGCTGGAATGATGCCAATGACTTCCCCGCCTGCCTGGAATACCGTTTCTGCGATCACGCCCATTAATCCTATGTTCCCGCCACCGTAGACTAAGCCGATTTCTCGTTGAACGAGTAGCTGGCCCAGTTGACGAGCCGCCTGTTCATAGACTGCTTGACTGCCTTTTGTCGAACCGCAGAAGACACAAAGACGTTTCATGTGTTTGGCTTTCAACGATGCTCACGATTGTCCTCTGAGTCCTGAGGTTTAGGTTCAGAGAAGAACGTGCGGTTAGGATTTCATGGGAAGATTGATGAGCGAGTAAGGGTTGATCCGCGATCCGTTCAGACGGACGCCCCAATGAAGATGTGGCCCGGTGGCTCGTCCGGTTGATCCAACTTGTCCAATGATCTGCCCTTTCTTCACAACCTCTCCCTCTTTAACAGAGATTGTTGAAAGATGGAAATACATAGAGTACAGGCCGACTCCATGATTGAGGAGGACGCCTTTGCCTGTGAAGAAGTGATCGAGGGTAAGACTGACCGTGCCGGTATTCATGGCGACGACCTTGGTGCCTTTTGGCGCGGCGATGTCCTCTCCACTATGAGGGTTTTTTGCCTGTCCATTAATGACTCGCCGACTGCCAAATCGACCAGAGATACGCCCTTTCACTGGAGCCATGAACGGGCCTTCCCAAAATGGGTGGGGGCTAATAGAGTCAAAGGCTGCCATCATTTCTTTTCGTTCTGCCTTGACACGAATGAGTGTCTTATCGTCCAAGTCAACTTTCTTTTTAGGAAGTTTCAGGTGTTGGACGGAGTAGTTTTCTTTCATGACCAAGACGGTGTAGCTTCGATGTTCTGTTCCAGTCGCGGTGGTGATCGTAATATCTAGTTCATGAAGACTGGGTTTATCCTGCATGTCGATTCCCAAAAGTCCGACATAGGTTGTTGATGATTCTTCAATAAATGGAATGTTTCGCTTAAGAAACGTTCCCGTGACCTTTGTAGGGTTGAGGGTCCCGACGGGCACGTGGACCCACAGTACCTCTCCTTGTTTAGCGCTCAATTGTCCATCAATACCTGGTCGTTGTTCTTTTGCACTCGGAACCAACTTGAGCGGAAAAATGCTGGCAATGAGCAAGGTGATGACGAGCAGGATTTTCCCGGGCAGCCGGGATTTTGAGAATGGCTGATCTATTCGATAAATACTCATGTCTTGAGTCTCGCCTGTGGTACCTGGGAGAGGAGTTCTTCCACCCGTCGGTTAGATGCGCAAAAGGGATCCATGCAGAGGATGGTTTCCTCCCAGTAACCATTCAGTTTTAAGTATGTCCAATCCACGGTGTATGAACGATTTTTGGCCCTCGCGAAGCGTATGAAATCCCCTCTCACTTTTGCCCGAGTCGTTTGCGGTGGAATGTTTTTTGCCCGCTCAATCGCTTCTTCCGAAACGACCTTTCGAATATGGTCCCGACCAACTAAGAGATAATACAGTCCTCGTTGCTGATTGATATCATGATATTGCAGATCCATCATGGCTAGTCGAGGATCATCCCATTCACACCCTTTTTTCTCAATATACGATTCCATGATCCATTTCTTGGTTATCCAATCGAGCTCTCGAACCAGGAGCATGGGAGAATCTTCTAAGCGATCAAGGACACGTTCCCATTCTCTCAGTACATCGTGCATGATTTTGTCATGAGGATGGCTTTCGAGGTATTCGCTGGCTCGTTCCCAATACATCCGCTGGATTTCCAGGGCCGTGAGTTCCCGCCCGTCTTCAAGCTTGATTCGTTTTTTCAGGGTGGTGTCTTTTGAAATATCGCGAATGGCTTTGACTGGTTCATCAAGCTCAACGCTTGGGACGGTGAATTTGTCTTCAATCATGGAAAGAACTAGGTCGGTGGTTCCAACCTTGAGATAGGTGGCGAATTCAGACATATTTGAGTCGCCGAGAATAATGTGGAGACGTCGATATTTTTCTGCATCGGCATGGGGCTCATCTCGAGTATTGATGATACTACGCGATGAGGTGGTCGATGAAGAAGTTTTTTCATGAATATGTTGGGCACGTTGAGAAATGAAGTATTGTGGCTTCCCTGATACCTTGAGGATTTTCCCTGCTCCTGAAAAGATTTGTCGCGTGACAAAGAACGGGATTAACTGTTCCGCGACTTTCCAAAAGTCGACATCCCGGCGCATGAGAAAATTTTCGTGACATCCATATGTATTGCCAAGCGAGTCGGTGTTATTTTTGAAAATGAAGATATTTCCGGAAAGCCCTTCTTCCCGTAGTCGATCTTCTGCAATCGGGAGACATGATTCCAGAACTCGTTCCCCGGCTTTATCATGCATGACGAGGTCAAGCAGATCGTCGCATTCTGGCGTGGAGTATTCGGGGTGACATCCTGTGTCCTGATAAAAACGTGCGCCGTTTTCCAGAAACGCATTCGACGGCCAACTATTCGGAATCAATCCCTCGAAGATATAGCCTAGGATTTTTTCAATAGGCAAATAGACTCGGCCGTTTGGTGAAAACGTCAGACCATATTCGCATTCAAGCCCAAAGATGCGTTTCATGGTAAAACCCCCAAGACAATGGAAGCCGCAGTTATAGCCGTTTCAAATAACTATCCGATGTTTGAGGCTTAGTCATACGCTGTGACAGTTTTATCGCCGAATCAATGTTCTTCCAATTGTTGTTGTAGTAATTCCGCTGGTTGAGTCTGGTTGGTTCGCCTGGAAATTTTACCTGTCGCTACAATCATTCAACTGGAAATTAATGGGATTCGCTATCACTCAGCATACATCGCGACTCCTCTATCTTCAATATTATAGCAAATTCGAATAATTTCTAGTTGAAATTATTACAATTTGATATGGCAAGTATGGTGTCAGACTGAACGATAATCGCTTTGGGGAGTTATGTGTCACTCGCCTTGTTGATTGCGAATGTTCGTATTTCTCCCTGTGGATGGTGCCCTAAGGAGCGGTCCTCATCCAAAGTGGCATGTGACTCAAGGTTAGGAAAGCAGCGAGTGTGTTTCAGCCGACGGGATGCGTCGAAACTTTCGGCCGGGTCTGTCGCGATCCAGGATGGCGACTTCGAGCCCTTCGATGGTGATGTGCTGTTCAGTGACTTGTTCAAAGGCGTTTTTGCAGAGAGCTAGGGCTTGTTGTAACGTTGGGAGGTTTTCAGTGCTTTCATTGCGGAGAAAGGTCAGGAGAGCTTCGGCGCGTCCTCCAATCGCGGTCATCCGTTGTTCGTCAGCGATGCTTCCGTCGAACGCAATACGGTAGAGTTCGTTTTGTCCTGGCGCTTCACCCACTTCCGCTAACAGCAGCTCAACTTCAAATGGTTTGAGTTCTTGACTGAAAATGGTTCCGAGGGTCTGTGAATATCCGTTGGCTAATGATCGAGCCGTGACATCTTCTCGGCTGTACATGAGTCCCTTGAGGTCGGCATGTTGAATGCCGGCTTTTCGAAGGTTTTCGAATTCACTATATTTTCCAGCTCCAGAAAAGGCGATGGTATCATAGACTTCAGAGATTTTAAATAAGGAGGCGCTGGGATTGTCGGCGATTAATAACAAACCGTGTTCATATTCAATAGCAATAATAGAGCGTCCTTTGGCAATACCCTTTTTGGCATATTCTGCCTTGTCCTGCATCATTTGTTCTGGTGAAACGTAATAGGGGAGTGCCACGAATTAGTGCTCCTTGGTTCGGGTGAGAGAGAGTTCTTCCCATACTGTTGAGAGGGTGACCTCTTCAACGTCTTGCACCCCTTGGGTATTGACGAATTTCATCGTGGGGTAGATTCGCCGAATCGGATCTGGTCCACCTGTGCCAACATCTTCATCGGCAGCATTGGCTAAGGCAAGGAGGGCAATTCGAATGGCGGCTTGTTCGTCGAGATTTTTCTTGAATCGTTCTTTAAGCAGGAGTCGTGCATCTTTTCCGCCGGATCCTACTGAATGGAATTCTGTCTCTTCGTATCGGCCTCCAGTGATGTCATACTTGAAAATTCGGCCGAGACTTCGCTTGATATCGTACCCAACAAATAAGGGGATAACCACGAGCCCTTGCATGACTAATGGAAGGTTGGCTTTGACCATTTGTCCCAGTCTATTGGCTTTGCCCTCGCAGGATAACTGAACGCCGTCAAGTTTTTCGTAATGTTCGAGTTCAATGCTGAACAGTTTGGCCATTTCCACGCAGGGGCCCGCAGCTCCTGCAATCGCCATGGCTGAATAATCATCTGTTTTAAACACTTTTTCCATTCGATTTTCGGCGATCTGAAATCCTTCCGTTGCCCGCCTGTCGCCTGCAATCACGACTCCCTGATCATATTTGAAGGCAAGGACGGTTGTCCCATGGGTCAGGGGGGACGGCCTGGATGTGCCACTAAACTCAAAGGCGCTGGGTTGTTGAAGGATCGGTTGGCTCCAGCGTGAAGCCGGTGTGAATTCTGGTCGATGGGTTGAAAGAAATTGGAAAAAACTGGAACAGTGATCATGTGGAAATTGAGGAATATCGAAGTTGTAATTTTTCATGAAGATCCTTTAGCTCTCAGGCACTTATTTTGAGAGTTTCGTAAGAAGTTGCTCGACGGTTGAGACGCCCTCCAAGAGGTCATTGGTTAAGGCGCGTGTTCCGCGGTAAGGATCCATGAGGGGAATTCGTTTAATCGTGTCGTTGCCTTGGTCTAACAGGACGGATGTCCAGCTGACGCCATACACCTTTTCTGCGAATTGCTTAAGACACGTTCCTCGGAAGTATGCCCGGGTATTAAGGGGCGGTTTGACCATGGCCTGTTCAATATCGCTATCTTGAAGTAAGCGTTCAATGCGTTTTCCCCGTTCAAGGGTAAAATACAAACCTTTATCCGGCCGCATATCGTGGTATTGCAGGTCGAGTAGAGCAATGCGAGGATCTTTCCACCCACAGACCTTGCGGTCCATGAATGATTGAATCATCTGTTGTTTGGCTACCCAGTCCAGCTCTCGTCCTAGTTGTGTGGGATCTTGCTCAAGTTTGTCGAGGATTCGTTCCCAAGATACAAGGACGTCTTTTGTTTCTGGCGGAAGGTCTCGAGTATTAAAAAATTCATAGGCTGCCTGAAGGTACGTGCGTTGAATATCAACGGATGAGGTGGCTTGGCCATTGGTTAACCGCAGGCTAGCCTTGACGGCGACGTCACGTGAAACGGTCTTGATATCCCGAACTGGATCTTTAAGGACGATTTTGGGAAACTCCCATCCTGCGTCAAGCATCTCCATGATGATGGCGGTTGTGCCAATCTTGAGATAGGTGGGAATTTCGGCCATGTTGGCATCACCAACAATGACATGTAATCGACGGAATTTGTCTTTCTCGGTATGCGGCTCATCTCGTGTGTTGATGATGGGCCGTTTGACCATCGTATTGAGATCCATCACGCATTCGAAGAAGTCTGATCGTTGGGAAATTTGGTAATCGACGGCGTCGGTGCCGTTTTCAGACCCGACTTTTCCGGCTCCGGTGAAAATTTGACGTGTGACAAAAAATGGAATGAGTGTATTGGCAATTTTGTCAAATGGTACGGAACGCGAAAGCAAATAGTTTTCGTGATAGCCGTAGCTATTACCTTTTCCATCAGAGTTATTTTTATAGACAAAGAACGTATCAGATTCCTGAGTCGAATTGAGAGCCTGGAGGCAAAGGTTGATCATGCGCTCGCCGGCTCGTTCGTATGCCAGGAGTTTAAGCGGTTGAGTACACTCCGGCGTGGAGTATTCTGGATGAGCTCCGTCGACGTAGAGACGTCCACCATTCAGGAGAAGTTTGTTGAGCTGACGATTATGGCGGATATTCGGCCGCTCAGGTTCGCCCTCGACAAGAAAGCCACGAGCATCAAAGAACGGATTTTCATTCTCATAATCCCAGATGCCCTGAGGAGAGGGGAGCGTGGGGTAGTGGCTGATGAGTCGAATGGAATCTGTGACTGGATCGGAATGTCCAGCCCCTTTGGCAAGAATGCCAAATTCTGTTTCCGTGCCTAGAATTCGGTGCAATGCTCCTCCATGTCAGCTTGAAAGTGGTGGGCAGGAAGTGAGACGCACACTAGAAATAGTGTCCGACGCTGACGGTTTCTATTTCTCGTGATTCAGATGGTTCTTCAGTTAATGTCCGAACGTGGATGATCTTTTCACCTTTTTTGCCGGCTATTCTCGCCCAATCATCGGGGTTTGTTGTGTTGGGAAGATCTTCTTGTTCTTTAAATTCCTCTCGAATTGCTTTCAGAAGATCATCAGCGATCATGCCCTTTTCTCCTGTCGCAATCGCGCGTTTGATGGCCATCTTTTTGGCTCGAGAGACGACACCTTCAATGAGTGCACCACTGGCAAAGTCCTTAAAGTAAAATGTTTCTTTTTCGCTATTTGCATAGGTGACTTCCAGGAAACGATTTTCCTCTGATTTAGCATAGAGCGCATCAGTGGCAAGATCGATAAGGTGCGCGACCAGTTTTTTGGCGTCATTCTGCTGTTGATCAAGTTCAGTTTTAGAAAATGGAAGATCGGGCGTGAGATATTTCCCGAGAATTTCCTTAGCCCCTACTTTGTCCGGTCGCGGGATTTTCACTTTGACATCTAACCTCCCTGGTCGCAAGACGGCTGGGTCAATGAGGTCTTGCCGATTACTGGCACCGATGACGATGACATCTCGGAGGCTTTCGACTCCATCGATTTCCGCAAGAAATTGTGGAACGATCGTTGACTCTATATCTGAAGAAATGCCCGTCCCTCGTGTTCGAAACAACGCATCCATTTCATCGAAAAATACGATGACTGGATAGCCGTTAGAGGCTTTTTCTTTGGCTTTGGCAAAGACTTCACGAATTTGGCGTTCAGACTCTCCAACATATTTGTTTAATAATTCTGGGCCTTTGACATGCAGGAAGTAGCTTCGAATATCTTTTCCTGTGAGATGTTTTAATTTTTGAGCAATCGAGTTGGCGACGGCTTTAGCAATCAAGGTTTTGCCGCACCCTGGAGGCCCATAGAGCAAGATCCCTTTAGGTGGAGAGAGTTGGTGTTCTGCGTAGAGGTCTGGATGTAGAAATGGTAATTCTACGGCGTCTTTCACTTGCACGAGTTCTTTTTCAAGACCTCCAATTTGCTCATAGTTCGCGTCCGGGACTTCTTCTAGTACTAATTCTTCCATTTCGGATTTTGGGAGTTTTTCGGTGATGTAGCCGGACCGTGGATCGAAGAGTAAGAGATCTCCAACGCTAAGAGGTTCGTGTTGTAATGGTTGCGCCACTTCGACGACACGCTCTTCATCATGCCGTAATTTGACCAACGCCCGATGGTCATCCAGCTGAATTTTTAATTGTACGACTTCGCCCTGCGGATCAAATTCTCGCATTTCGATGATATTGAGGGCTTCGTTGAGAATCACCTCTTGCCCTTTTCGCAGTTCTTTCCCGGCAAGTGCAGGGTGCATGCTGACGCGCATTTTTCTGCCAGAGACTGACACGTTGGCGGTGTCGTCCTGATTCAGGCTGCAGAAAATAGCGTAGCTTGAAGGGGGCGCGGTAAGTTTTTCTACTTCCTTCCGTAAGGCTTCAATTTGGGATTTGGCTTCTTGAAGAGTGGAAACGAGACGCTCGTTCTGTTGTTGAGACTGACGAAGTTGCTGACGAGAGTCGTAAAGCTGATGCATTTCAGTCTCCATCGACTCCAGTTCACTGCGGAGTTTTTCTAGTTCACCGTTCGGATCATTCTGTTTTCCCATCCCCATCGTCGTTCCACCTATTCGTTTATGATGAACGTTCCCGGCAGGACTTAGGAGAGAACATCTCAATCACTGGGTAATGCGTACATCAAGACCATTAAACCATATTCTGAATTTCGTATTTCTTAAGCTAAGTGAACTGTTTGAAGTAAAAATATCTTATCACTCGATTTTCAAAAGGGTCAACCAACAAAGCGTATGGTCAATATTGTTTGATGAGCAAAAAGGCTTGACTTATGAATTTTGAAGTGCTTGCAAAAATTGACGAGTGGCTGAAGGGATGCTGGTGGATTCCAGTATTGCTGAAATGACTGCAACTCCATAAGCCCCTGCCTGTTGCACCTCGCGTACACGTTCCGGGGTGATTCCGCCTATGGCGTAAATAGGCAGTGTGGATTGTTGACAGGCCTGCTCTAATACCCCTAATCCGAGGGGGGGGCCGTAGGTTTTTTTTGAAGGCGTATCATAGATTGGGCCGAGCACAAGAAAGTCAGCACCTTCAACCTCTGCGATTAATACATCCTGTAGTGAGTGTGTGGATTTACCGATTAACGCTTGTGGGCCAAGAAATTGGCGCATCTGAGGAATTGGCAAACTGTTCGATCGCAAGTGAACGCCATCTGCGCCTATATGTTTTGCGATATCACCCCGATCATTGATGAGGAGGAACGCATGATGTTGGCGGACCTTTGGTAGTAGGTCTTGTGCGAGTGCAAGAAGATGCCGGGTAGGAATATCTTTTTCTCGTAGCTGAACAAACGCTGTTCCTGCATTCAGTGTTTCTTGAAGAACTGTCTGAAGGGAGCGTTCACGCGTTTGGTGACGGTTGGTCACCACATACAAACGGGGTAAAGTTTTTTTGGTCATTCAGGGAGGAAGGGGGAAAAATGTAATTGGTAACATGAAGACAAAAGATCCTAATTTTCCACTTTCCACTTTTAACTTTGCATTTACAGCATCCCTTCGATAGTCGTGCTGGCAGTCGCATAAAGTTTTCTGGGAATTCTGCCTGCTTTGTAGGCCAAGCGTCCCGCCTCAATCCCCAACTTCATGGCTTCGGCCATCATGATGGGATTCTTGGCGCCGGCAATTGCGGTATTCATTAGGACGGCGTCTGCCCCGTACTCCATGGCCAAGGCCGCATCTGATGCCGTTCCGACGCCGGCATCGACGACAATGGGGACTTTGATGGTTTCAAGAATAATTTTCAAATTATACGGATTACGTATTCCTAACCCTGACCCAATGGGTGCAGCTAACGGCATGACGGCTGGGCAGCCGACATCAACAAGCTTTTGTGCCACGATGGGATCGTCATTGGTGTAAGGTAAGACGATGAATCCTTCTTTAACCAAAATTTTTGCCGCTTCAATGAGCCCTGCTGTGTCAGGGAAAAGGGTTCGTTCATCGCCAATCACTTCGAGTTTGACTAAGTCCGAGACCCCGGCCGCTCGCGCAAGGCGTGCGTAACGAAGTGCATCTTCGACAGTATAACACCCTGCCGTATTGGGCAGGATGGTGTAGTGTTTCGGATCGATGTAGTCAAGCAAGTTTTCTGACTTACGATCTGTGATATTGACTCGCCGAACGGCGACGGTGACGACATCGGCTCCGGCAGCGTCAATGGCTTTTTTGGTTTCGTTGAAATCTTTATATTTCCCTGTCCCAACCCAAAGACGGGATCGGAACTCTCTGCCAGCAATCACTAATTGATCATCACTCATAGTCTAATATTTAATCCTGTGTTTAGTGTGGAGCTGCCGATGCGATGTGCCTTCGTGATGGGTATCCCAGCTCCGCCGCCAATGAAGCTTAATATTTCTATCGTATCTCCATGGCGTAGGATTGATGTGGAGAATTCATCACGATCCAAAATTTTTAAATTGAGTTCAACAGCGACCTTTTCGGTACGAATGTCCAACTGCTGGAGAAGGTCTGTGACAGTGAGCCCGTCCTGGAGAGTTTGAGATTCTCCGTTGACTTGAATATCCATGAAAAGACCGTAGGACCATGGTCAAGAATGTTAAGTAAATAGGGATGCTTAGTCTATTTTTTATCCTACGGTAGGTTTGAAATGCTTGTCAATAAAATAGCCTTGAGGGCCTCAAGGTGTGTTCGGGATGTTGTTGAAAGTCGATTGTGTCCATGGTATACGAGGAGAAAATTCCTATAACTGTATTCATAAATTTCTGTGTGTCTGAACCAGGTCCATGCGTTCTGTCGGTGAGCTTTGTCCAGCAGGAATTTATGTTGTTTCGCTATAGTAGATCAAACGGGGACTTTCCCTTAGAATGCGAATCTTGGGTTGCTGGTTATTGAGACGGTCATGAGTCGTCAGTATGACACATTACAATCAAGCATTAGCGGGCCTCTTTCATTCGATGGCAGGCTTACTGTCAGGGCGAGATACCAATCCCTATCGTATTCGAGCTTACCGTAAGGCTGCAGAGTCGTTGCTCGAATTGCAAGAGGATGTGAGTGAGATCGCAAAACGAGGTGATTTGCAGTCGATTCCGGGGGTGGGGAAAGATCTCTCCGTGAAAATTCAGGAGTATTTATCGACTGGACGTATTCAAGCATATGAAGAACTCAAAACCCCATTGCCGGATGAGGTGAAAGAATGGACGACGCTTCCAGGTTTTTCTGAGCATCTGGTGCATGATTTGTATTTTCGTCTAGGCATTCAGACGTTAGATGATTTAGAGCGATTAGTCCGTTCTCATATGTTGCGAACAATACCGGGAATGGCGGAACGGACGGACGAAATGTTAGCGGCCATTCATGTTCTTGCCTCAAAGTTAGGTCGATAGCCGCCGATTGACGGTACTGAAGGGCTTTGGTAGCGTTTTAAGAATCCCAATGTCAATTTCTTACACTCAAAAATCAGAGCGATTGAGGGCAAAGGCTCTGCCTGCTATACGTAGCCCCCATTTCCAGGTTGAATTTTCGAGTCTGGATGTCTTGTGAATAACAATCCCTAACGAAGAAAGAACCGCTTGTTATGTCGATTTCTGCATTTGTTCTTATTGATGTGACAGGAAACCATACGAAAAGTGCGTATAAAACGATTATGAGAATTCAGGGTGTCCAATCGTTAGCTGCGGTAACAGGTGCGCACGACCTTATTGCGCAAATTGAAGCTGAAACCATTGAAGAATTGCATGATATTGTCCTTTCCCGCATTCGAAGTATTGATGGGGTGCTCAAAACCAGCACGGCCCTTGTCCTGAAATTCTAAAGCGCATTCGCGACATTAAGCCGCTGGGCGCAACTGTTTGAAGACTTTCCAAGTTTTCAGAAGTTCCAAGGCCTTCTGGAGTTGGATATCATCTGGTGGAACGTCGTCATCGGTCTTTTTCTCGTCTTCAGTTTTTTCTTCGCCGGAGTCTTGAGCAGGTTTCTGCGGAAGAGCGACGGTGTCTTCAGCTTGATCGTCTT
Source organism: Nitrospirales bacterium (assembly GCA_021604145.1). Lineage (GTDB taxonomy): Bacteria > Nitrospirota > Nitrospiria > Nitrospirales > UBA8639 > JAGQKC01. The sequence goes on along the minus strand of BQIX01000056.1, from coordinate 881 downwards.
CTTTTTCCGTCGAGTCGGTTTCTTTGACCTTTGCCGTGGCTTTCGGGTCCACGACGATGTCCGGCTTGACGCCAATGTTATGAATCGACTCACCTTCAGGTGTGTAATATTTGGCGGTCGTTAAGCGGAGCCCAGATCCATCAGACAGCGGCAGAATAGTTTGAACTGAGCCTTTCCCGAAGCTAGTTGTCCCAAGAATAACGGCTTTTCCCCAATCTTGCATAGCAGCGGCTACAATCTCAGATGCACTGGCTGAACCATGATTGATCAGAACGATCATCGGATATTCGAGTGTGTTGCCATTCGCTCTGGCACGATATTCATCTTCTCGCCCGTTTCGCCCTTTGATCGATACAATTAATTTTCCAGATTTCAAAAACTGCTCCGAGACGCCAACCGCTGCGGTCAAGAGTCCACCAGGGTTGTTCCGTAAATCCAAAATTAAACTTTGGATATTTTGTTCCTTCAGGGTTTCCAATGTGTCGGATAAATCATCAGGAGTTTGTTCTTGAAATTGTGTGATGCGAACATAGCCGGTATTGCCGCCGATAACCTTGCCACGCACGCTTTGAATCTTGATGGTATCTCGTGTGATCTCATAGACTAACGGCTTTTTCGTCCCTTCGCGAAGGACGGTTAGGGTAACCGCGGTGCCTTTGGGGCCGCGCATTTTTTGTACAGCTTCCATGAGTGTCAGGTCCTTGGTCGGTGTATCGCCAACCTTGGCAATCACGTCGCCCGCTTGAATGCCTGCAGCAAATGCTGGGGTATCTTCGATTGGCGCAATGACGGTTAACCGGTTGTCCTTGATGCCGATTTGGATCCCGAGTCCCCCAAATTCACCTTTCGTTTCAACTTGCATCTCTTTGTACATATCTAAG
>BQIX01000055.1 GCA_021604145.1 Nitrospirales bacterium | reverse complement strand
GGTGAATATGGAAGATCATCCACTAATCGAAGGCGCGACTCATCTGTATGAGTTTAAGGCTGATATGTTCACGCAAATCATTGTGGGGAATATTTTGGGGCAATCGACGATCGTGTACCGATTTAAGAAAATGCCTGATATTCGCTATCCGATCGAATTTACCATCACAGGGGAAGAATATTTGTTTTGGCTTGACCTGGCCAAGGCCTCGGACAAGATTGCCTTTTCCACCAAATGTGAATGCCGATACGGAGAAGGCATGAATGTCTATTCGGCGACCATGTGGGGACACGAACGCGCGATCGAAAAGATCTATGATGACATGCGCTATCGGAAAAAAATCTTTGAACGGTATGAAGTCAATGACGTGCAGAGAAATGCGCTGAATGAACGTATTACAAGTTTACGTCAATCATTTGTGCGAGAAGTCCTCCATCGGTTGACCCATCGAATGCCGATCAACAAACAAGAGTTCATCAATTTCATTAAAATGGATCCGCAAGCGATTCCGGCCTTTATTCCCGGGACTCTTTCAGCCGTGCTCTCAATGGTGAAAAGTAAGCTTGGTCGGTAAACGTTGGCACGGCCATTCCTCTCATTCTCGTCAAGTGCTTACCATCTTTTCCACGTGATCTCTTAGCATCTCCTATCAGTCCGGGTTCGTGATTCCAAGCCAAGGTTCCATGAGGGAGACGATTCCCCAATGAATCTCCATGGTTGTTCAATCAATTGATTGCATTATTATTGCTATTTGGCATAATCCCTTCCGTAAATGACACGTGGTACTGGCAGCATCAAATATCTAATCGCAAAAAAGGGCAAACTGAATGGACCCAATTACCATAGGAAGCATACTCGCTACGGCTGCCGGTGCCTTAGGCAGTGAAGCGATCAAAGATCTTTACCAGGCCATCAAAAATCGTATCAAGGACATCGTGGGTGAAAACGACGATGTGATGGAAGCATTGGAGATTGTGGAGGTAAATCCCAAATCCAAAGTGGGACCGAGGACATTAAAAGAAGGCTTAGAAGCCATAGACGTGGCTCAAGATAAGGAACTGGTCAAACAACTCGGACGATTAGAGGCAATCTTAAAACGGGAAGGGTTTCTCACATTGACGAGTTATTTAGCAACCCAGAGTGGGAGTGGTGGACTTGCCCAAGGTGATAACCCTATCGCAAGTGGAGCCGGTGGTGTAGCCGCTCAAACCATTCAAGGTCCGGTGACGATGGGACCCAACAGTCCGGCCTTTCAGGGGGAAACTATCACCGTTGTGATGGGAGAGAACTCCCGAGCCGAGGCGACACCGCAAGTATTAAAAGCCCAGTATCTGAAAGAAGTGGTTCGGGAAACCAATCTGCTGCCATGGAGCCAAGTGCATGCGACATATGCGGACCCTAGCAAGGGGGAGCAACTGGCACTGGCGGATATTTATACGGATTTAGATACGCAAGAGTTGCGGCCGGTGGAGCGGGAAGACGAGTTGCGGCGGGAATTGGCAAGTCAAACGGAAGATCGACGGATTCCCGCGCTTGAAAAACTCAACCAAGAATCTCGTCTCCTCATCATGGGAGACCCGGGCTCTGGAAAGTCCACCTTTGCGAAACATGTGGCCTACGTGTTGGCACAATCAAGCCTCCAGGATGATTCTAGTCCCTGGCTCGAACAGCTCAATCCTTGGGAGCATGGCGCGATACTACCTGTGTGGGTGGAGTTGAAAGAACTGGCCGGTCATGCCGTAGAGCACAAGGTGAAGGCTGGGAAGGCGTCACTCGTCAGAGACTATCTCAAGGAATTGTTGGGATCGTGGAGCATCCCAGAAAGTTGGATCTTCCTTGAAGCGGTCATGAAGCCGGGTCAGGCGAAGGCCTTGGTCGTCTTGGATGGGTTGGATGAAGTCCCGCAGGATCAACGAAAGCTGATCGTGGATGTCGTCAACGATCTCGTGAGCCACTATTCTCAGCACCGTTATGTCGTGACCTGTCGGCCCTATGCTTATATCGGACAACCGTGGAAACTCCAGAATTTTCATCATGTCACCTTGGCCCCGTTTAGCAAAAAGCAGATACAACGGTTTGTCGAAAACTGGTATCAATAGCTCACTCAAAGAAAACGACTGAGCGAGCATGACGCCTCATGGCGAATGAAGCAATTGCAGGCGCAGGCGATCAAGCGAAAAGATCTGCGCGGGCTTGCTGAACGGCCATTACTGCTCACCGTGATGGTCCAGCTCCATACCTTTCAGGGCAAGCTACCAGATGACCGGACGGAATTATACAACGATGCCGTCGATCTATTGATGGAACGGTGGCAGCAGCGATTAGGTCAGGAAACAGGCCTTGTGCAACACTTGGACATTCCACACTTGAAAATGACGGACCTGCGAGATGGACTCTGTGATGTCGCGTTTCAGGCGCATCAGCTCACCTCGAGTGAGGAGACGCCCGACATACGGGAGTCGGACCTTCGGCAATGCCTTCAAACGTACCTAGGCGGGAGTTGGGACAAAGCGGGGCAATTCGTCCAGTACATTCGTGAGCGATCGGGCCTCCTGATTCCGCATAAGACCGATGCATATCGATTTCCACATCGAACGTTTCAAGAGTTTTTGGCAGCCTGCTATCTCCTGCGGACGGATCATGACCCTGGTCGGCCAGCCAGTCTCGTTCAACAAGACTTTGATCGATGGCGAGAAGTCTTTGTCCTGGCCTGCGGATTTGCCGCTAGAAAATATTCGATCAACAAAGCCCTCGCGTTCATCAATCACTTATGCCCTGAAGGAGTGAGTGACATCGCGTCGCCTCAACCGCAACATTGGCGCTTCGCTCAGCTAGCCGCTGATGCACTCTTGGAGGTTGGCCTCCTTGGCGTCAAACGGGAAAAAGCTGGACAGGTGTTGTTAGAGCGCGTGCAAGAGTGGATAGAGGGCGCAATGCGACATGATGAGGTGATCGTAAAAGATCGTGTCCAAGCTGACCGGACGTTGGGTTTACTTGGCGATAGGCGAAAAGACGTTCTCGACCCGCTTCAGACTGAATTCATCAAAGTCGCAGATGGGCCGTTCAAGATGGGTGAAAAGAGCGAGACGATCATGATGACCGTACCCTACATCTACTACATCTCGAAGTTCCCTGTGACGCAGTCTCAGTTTCGGGCGTTCGTAGACGACAATGGTTATCGACATGAAGCCTATTGGCCGGAAGCCAAAGCCGCTGGCGTGTGGAAGGCCGGGATGGTCCAGGGCCGCTATGACGATCAGCCTCGAGGGAAACCGGAAGACTTTGACGAACCGTTTAGTCTCCCGAATCATCCGGTCGTTGGCGTGACCTGGTATGAAGCTCTGGCCTATTGCCGGTGGCTGACCGAGAGACTTCAAGCATGGGAGGGCACGCCAGAACCGGTGCGCATCTTGCTCCGAACGGGTGGCAAGACAGGGAAACCCTGGTCGATCACCTTACCCAACGAACCGGAGTGGGAGAAAGCGGCACGAGGCGTCGAAGATGACCGAGTCTATCCATGGGGGAACCACGCTGAACCCAACTTCGCAAATTATGGGGAGACGCAGGTCAATGCCACGAGCGCGGTGGGCTGTTTCCCAAAAGGCGCGAGCCCGTTTAAACTGGAAGAGATGAGCGGGAACGTGTGGGAGTGGACGCGAAGTCTGTATGAAGAGGATTCCTATCCCGCTAAACCTAACGAATGGACCCGGCGTGAAAACTTGATGGCGGACCAGGCCAAAGACCGTGTTCTGCGCGGCGGTTCGTGGTTCGACTCCGATTACGACGTGCGGTGTGCGTCCCGCAGCAGGCTCGGACCCGTCTACTGGGACCTCTTCATCGGGTTTCGCGTGGTGGCCTCTCCATTTTCCGAACCCTGAACTCTGTCCGCTCTGACCTCTGATCTTCAGGCCGTATTTCCCTGACTGTGGGCCGGATGAGCGTTCTGTTGTCGTACATCTTGAGGAGGCAAGACCTATGGAAAGTCAGAACATGCCTATTTTTTCCCGGACATTCGATTTGCTGGCGTGGTTATTACCCGCAACCAATCATTTTCCCAGAGCGCACCGTCATTCACTGACTAGGCGGCTGTTGAATGCCGCGTTCGATCTTCGGGAACGGCTCGAAGAAGCCAATCTTCGCCGGGGGCCTGAACGTCGGCGATGTTTGCTGGCGGCAGATGAAGCCTTGTCAAGAGTCAGGGTGTATCTGAGGCTTGCGCATCAGTTTACATGGCTCTCCGCCGGACAGTACCAGCACGTATCATCCATGGTGGTCGAAGTTGGACGATTATTGGGAGGATGGGAAAAGACCGTCGCCCCTTCTTCATGAGGCACTGGCTTTTTTCTCGGCAGAGAAGCCAATGAGGGGCAGGCTCACAGGCACCGTGTTCTGCGCGGCGGTTCGTGGAACAACACCGATAACAACATGCGGTGTGCGAACCGCAACAGGAACGAACCCGACAACAGGAACAACAACATCGGGTTTCGCGTGGTGGCCTCTACGTTTTCTCGGTTTGTGGCCAAGCGGGGGCCGGAATAGTCTGACGGGTCTATTCTTTCAGACCGAGGCAGAAAATGGCGGATCCTGTTCCTGGCCGAGTCCGGCTGCCTTCTGGGAGCTAGACCGGGCGAATACCAACGGCCCCGTACCCTGGGTGTTCCCTGGTGCGGGGCACCTTTTCAGGATTCATGTCTCTCTACGAACAAATATGGAGCTGGCCAAATCTGCTTTTGGCGTATCGGCGTGCCATGTCGGGGTAAGCGAGGTCGTGGCACCGTGGCGGCATTTGAGCACCGGTTGGAGGAATGTCTCATTGAGTTACAGGATGCTTTGCGGCATGGTACCTATTGCCCCGGCAAGTATCGAAGCTTTCTGATACATGAACCGAAACGGCGCCTTATCTCTGCCGCGCCTTTCCGAGACCGGGTGGTGCATCATGCATTGTGTCAGGTCGTTGAGCCCCGTTGGACATCTGGCTTTATCGAGGATTCCTTTGCCAATCGTGTAGGAAAGGGCACTCATCGAGCACTCGATCGCGTCCAGTCGTATTCTCGCCGGTTTTCCTATGTGCTTCAATGTGATATACAACAATTTTTCCCGAGCATTGATCAAGTTGTTGTACGCCAAATTTTATCACGAACGATTTCGGATATTCAGGTCCTGTGGCTCGTGGATCAAATCTTGAACAGCAGTGCCGGGATTCTCGATGAAGAATATACCATGATCTATTTTTCAGGCGATGATCTTTTGTCGGTGTTCCGGCCCCGCGGCCTGCCAATTGGCAATTTAACGAGTCAACTTTGGGCAAATTGTTATTTGAACCCATTTGACCATTTCGTCAAACGCGAGCTTCGTTGCCCAGGCTATGTTCGGTATGTGGATGACTGTGCGCTGTTTGGTAATGACAAAAGTCAAATGTGGCGATGGAAGTGTGCAATAGAAGAGAGACTCGCACGTGCGCGAGTCACGCTCCATCCGGGTGCGCACCCTCGGCCGGTCGATGAGGGTATTCCTTTTTTAGGGTTTGTGGTTTATCCTGAACGTCGTCGCCTCAAACGCCGGAAGGGCGTACATTTTCGGCGAAAACTGCGTGCACAACTTGAGCAATGTCAAAAAGGAACGCTCTCTCAGGACACAGTGAAGGCCTCAGTACAAGGATGGGTGAATCATGTTCGATATGGCAATACGATTGGGCTCAGGAAGCACGTCTTGGCCTGTGTCCAGTCAACTATCATGTCATCATCATGCAAGGGAGGGTGAATCATGGCAGATCCCGTGACATTGATTATCAGCGCATTAGCTGGGGGCGCGGCAGCGGCAGGCAAAGAAGTGGTCTCGCAAGCGGTGAAGGACGCCTATGTAGGCCTCAAAAAACTCATTCAATCAAAGTTTGAATCCAAGCCAATGGTAAGTGCGACGCTTCAGACTTTAGAGAAGAAACCCAAATCCCCTGACATTCAAGGCGTCGTAGAAACGACGCTACTGGACGTTGGTGCAGACCAGGACAAGGAAATACAAGCTCAAGCCGAACAACTCCTGGCTGTTTTAGAGAAGGAGAACCTACTTCCGAAGACACTCTATCAGGCGAAGGTCGAGGGGAGTGGGGCGGTGGCACAGGGTCCTGGCGCCGTCGCGACTGGGGCTGGAGGTGTCGCAGTCGGTGGCCATATTCAAGGCAATGTGACGACGGGTGATAAAGACCAAGGCAAATCCTGAAAAATAGCATGGCTGATGACCTCACAAAAAAATTAGCACAGCTACGCCAGGCTCATGAGAGTGGGGTGCTCGACGATGACACATATCGCGCAAGCGTGGCGGCGTTGGAGCAACAGAGTCATCCCGCCGTCACGGTTCAAGGAAGCGGAAGTATCGCACAAGGGGAGCATGCCACTTCGGCAGGTGCTGGCGGGTTGGCCGTGTCCGGCAGCATCATAGGAAATGTATACATGGGGCCTCCGCCAAAGGATACGAAAGAGGCCCTTGATGTGTACTGCCGTGTCCTAAGAGCGCAATGGCAGCATTTCCTGCTTCGTGGGCTCGACAAACAATCCAGTGACTCTGCGACGCAGGAGCCGCAACACCTGCAACTCGATCACGTCTATGTCAATCTGAACACCACGACCCAACATGAACGGGAGTCAATGGAAGGTAGTGAATCACACCCTGTCACGTCGCTTGAAGCAGCTTGGGCTCATACTCACGTGGTGATCTTGGGTGATCCCGGATCGGGCAAGTCCACGTTTGTGAATTATCTGGGCTTCTGTCTGGCCTCGGCATGGCTCGAACCAGCGGGGAATTGGCATGAACGACTCCCGGGAGTGAAACAGAACGATCTTGGGGAGGTGTTGCCTATCTCAATCATTCTGCGTGATTTTGCACAGTGGATTTCAGAGGATATGACTAAAGCGAACCCACAGCCGCACCATCTGTGGAGCTTTCTTGTTTCACGTCTGAAGGCTCAACAACTTGAATTCGTGGCCGATCCACTTCGAGAGGGTTTGGATTCAGGCAAGATTTTCATGTTGCTTGATGGATTGGACGAAATTCCGACGCCACAGCAACGAACCTGGGTTCGTGATGCCGTAGGCATCTTTATGAGCCGGTATGCCTCGTGCCGGATGCTGGTGACGTGCCGGATCTTGTCTTATCAAGATACAAAGGTGCAGTTACCAGGTATACCGTCTTTTCAACTCGCGCCGTTCAATCATGAACAAATCGAGACGTTCATCGAATCCTGGTATGTCGAATTACATCGTGCTGGGCAGATTCAGCGTCAGGATCAAGTGGATGTGCTGACGGGACGTTTGAAGGAAGCGGTCCGGCGTCATGATCTCCAAAGACTAGCACCCAATCCGCTCCTGCTGACGGTCATGGCCCTCGTGCATACTCACAAAGGGCGTCTGCCGGATGCGCGGGCCTTGCTCTATGAAGAAACAATGGAGATCCTGCTATGGCGTTGGGAACAGATGAAGGCGCAGTACCAGGAACAAGAAGTGGGACTTCTTCAATTATTACAGCAAGCTGATCGGACTGATGTGGATTTGAAGCGGGTCCTATGGGAACTGGCGTTTACGGCACATCAACAGGGCAGTCCTGGCGATGATCGTCTCGCCGATATTGGAGAGTCGGAGTTGATCAAGGCGCTTTCTTTGTTACATCCGAATAGGAGTCTGGATTGGGGGAAGGCGGTTGTCGAAGCCATCAAACTTCGCGCAGGGCTCTTGGTGGAACGAGTGCCCGAACGGTTTACCTTTCCTCATCGCACCTTTCAAGAATATTTGGCGGGTGCGCATATCGCGGCACAGGCCGATTTCAGTCAACAAGCCGCCGTGTTGGCGGACGAGAGTGCCTTATGGCGAGAGGTGATTTTGCTTGCCGTCGGGCGGCTGGTCTATTTGAGCGGGGATATTGAAAAACCCCTGGCCTTGGTCGCGGAGCTTTGTCCGAGTCAGATGTCGGAGAAGACCGATCGGGAATGGCGGAAGCAATGGTTGGCAGGTGACGTCCTCAAGGAGATTGGGATCAATCGTGTGAAGGATCGAGGTCTTGGACGGGAGTTGTTGACTCGCGTTCAGAGACGGCTGGTGGGTGTTCTTCAAGAGAGCCCACTGCTCCCTCGCGAGCGGGCGGAAGCCGGCAATACCTTGGCGGATATTGGGGACCCACGTTTTTGGGAAGATGCGTGGTTCCTCCAGGCTGACTCATTGCTTGGTTTTATCGAAATCCCGAGCGGGTCGTTCCAAATGGGAGAAACAGGCAACACAAAGACGTTCACGATTCCATACGCTTACTACATTTCCAAGTTCCCTGTGACCCAGGCGCAGTTTCAGGCGTTTGTGGACGACAATGGCTATCAACATGAACGATATTGGCCGGAAGCCAAGGCGGTTGATCTGTGGGAAAATGGAATGATAATGGATCGGAAGAAGCAAAAATCCTATGAAGCGTTTTTTGATCTCCCTAACCATCCGGTCGTTGGCGTGACCTGGTATGAAGCCCTGGCCTATTGCCGATGGTTGACTGAGAAACTACGAGATTGGAAAGACACACCAGAACCACTGCGCACCTTGCTCCGCACGGGCGGCGAAACGGGGAAGCCATGGTCGATCACGTTACCCAACGAACCGGAGTGGGAGAAATCTGCACGTGGCGACAAAGATGATCGCCCTTATCCCTGGGGCGACAACGTCGATCCCAATTTGGCGAATTATTCAAACACGCAGATCAATGCCACGTGCGGGGTGGGTTGTTTCGCAAAGGGCGCGAGTCCATACGGTATCGAAGAGATGAGTGGAAACGTGTGGGAGTGGACGCGAAGCCTGTATGACGAGAAACCGTATCCGAGCAAACGTGACGAATGGAGTCAGCGCGAGGACTTCATGGCTAAAAAAGACCAACGCCGAGTTCTGCGCGGGGGGTCGTGGTTCAACTCCGATAACCTTATGCGGTGTGCGGATCGCCTCAGGTACGGGCCCGACGACAGGAACGACCTTTTCGGGTTTCGCGTGGTGGCCTCTCCATTTTCCGATCTCTGACCTCTGTCCGCTCTGGACTCTGATTTTCTTCGGTCCGTCTGATCCCGTCAATCAAACCAGGACTGCTCGACAATTTGTCATCCTGATCTCGTCGGAGCGTCATCCTAAGTTTGCCGCAGCGTCATTCTGAGCTTGTCGAAGTATCATCCTGAGCGTGTCGAAGGATGGTTCGACAGGCTCACCATGAATTCAAGAGGGGTCAGACTCGAATTTAAGGAAAATTGAGGCCAATGCTGATAGGGAGAAGGCGGCTATAACTTTGACGGAATGTTTAAATGATTGGTAGGGTGATGGTGATTGATGTATTAATCTGTTCATCAAGAATGATGCACATCATATGCGATATGCGTTAACCATCCTAAGCCTGGTTCTCTTACTGCTATTCGGGTTCCCAATTCTTGGATTCACGGAAAAAACTGAATCACCGTCGGAACATAATCCGGAAACCTCGACCTCTCTCACGTCTCTTGTTCAAGCTTATCTCACGGCTTCAGACAGCGAGTCTGCACAAACCCTATTGTCTGATATTTTGGCGCATCCGGATGCCTCTAATGCCGTGAGGTGTTCTCTGAAATGAGCTAGTCTGTATGGAGTAAAGAAATGAGCAGGAATGGCAGTTCTGAACGGTGAGTATGGAATGTTGAATGTGGTATTCTCGGACATTGTTGCTGAGTGAAAGTCACGGTGGGTGAGTTGATCAGGACTGTAGGCGTTGTGATCAAAATGCTATAGAATACAGGGTTAGAGGCATAAGAAGGATTATGAGTCCGACAGTCTTCAAAGAAGGAGGATACAGATTTTTCTTTTTCTCTCGAGAAGAAGAACGAATGCACGTTCATGTCGTTTCGACTGATGGTGAGGCGAAATACTGGCTTGAGCCAGAAATTGAGCTTGCCAAGAACTTCCGATACTCAAGAATACAACTTAAGAGATAGAAGCACTTGTTGAGGGTCATTACGATGAGCTCACTCGCACATGGCAAAAACACTTCAGTCGTTGAAGTGACGCACATTTCATCGCACGGAGTGTGGCTGTTGTCTCATAGCAAAGAACTATTCATGTCCTATGCGGATTTTCCTTGGTTTAAGAATCAGGCGGTGAATGCAATCCTCAATGTTGAAGAGCTGTCTCGAGGACATTTCTATTGGCCAGACATTGATGTTGATTTAACCGAAGAAATCATCGAACATCCGGAGCGATTTCCTCTGAAGGCCACCATTACGTAGACAAGGGGTCGAGTCAGTTTACGCTAGTCTGGATTTTCAATTTCTCTTTCCGGTATGTCCCTCTATACCGTGAAGCGTGTTAAAAAGTGAACGCTACGCTCTCAATTCAATCATAGTTCTTTTTTTATAATTATGGTATGTCTGATTTTGACGGTGTGTTGGGTCGATTGGTAGGGTGGCGGTGAATGGTTGATTAATCAAAGACGATACACGGTCCATGCGACATGCGTTAATCATCGTAAGCCTGCTTTTCTTGCTGCTGTTCGGGTTTCCAATTCTTGGATTCACAGAAGAAACTGAATCACCGTCGGAGCATAATCCGGAAACCTCGACCTCTCTCACGTCTCTTGTGCACGACTATCTCACGGCTTCAGATAGCGAGTCTGGACAAACCGTCTTGTCTGATATTTTGGCGCATCCGGATGTCTCTGTGTCGACCGTGTCGGAAGTTATTAGACAACCCCAAAAGTTTTTGCAGCAACCGGTGGGGCCACAGCCAGCAAAGGAAATTACGGTACGAGGACGTCAGTATCGTTACAGCCTCAATGTACCGTCCTCCTATGATCCTGCCAAAATCTATCCCTTAATTGTGTGTTTGCATGGAGCGGGATTTACTGGTGAGTCGTATTTAGAACGATGGGTGCCTCGTTTAGATGACAACTACATACTTGTGTGCCCGACGGTATCGATGGGGGCCTGGTGGAGCCGTTCAGCCGAAGAACTAGTGCTGAAAATTGTGAGAACGCTCCAAGGGCACTATCATATTGATCGTGATCGAGTGTTCTTGACCGGAATGTCGAATGGCGGAGTGGGGGCTTGGATCATCGGGATGCATCATGCTGATATGTTTGCTGGAATTGCGCCAATGGCCAGTGGTATTGATGACGTGCTGTTTCCATTCCTTGATAACTTACGAAACACACCCGTGTATATTATTCATGGGCTGCATGATGAAGTCATGCCGGTGAGTCTGAGTCGTACGTTGGTCAATGAAATGGTCGATCGTGGTTATCAGCATGTGTATCAGGAACACAATTTTACCCATCCGCATGCTGGAGGACATTTTTTTCCAAGAGAAGAGCTGCCGGCATTGATTTCATGGTTTGATGAACAGAAGCGAGGGCCGATTTCTCAACGAGTCTCTGTGGTTCGTGATGCCACGCATTTACAAAGCTTTAGTTGGGTGCGGATTGATGCGACAGACCACATTGCCGCCTTTTCAGAACAATTAATTGATCAACGAGATAAATTGATTGCTGAAAAAGTCTATGCCAAGTTAGACGCTGAAGTGATTGCGCCGAATCGAATTGCGGTTAAGACTAAACATGTTCGACGTTATACCGTATTTTTGAACGATGAGTTAGTTGATTTCTCTCAACCCGTGACGGTGGTCACGAATGGCAAGGTCTCGTTTGAAGGACACATCACACCCGACCTCAACACGCTTCTTCGCCAAGCACGATTCCGCAACCATACCCATAGACTCTATTCAGCTCAACAGACGATAGAGGTTCCGGATGCGAACGAATGAATATGGTTGGTGTGCAATGCGAGTAGAAATCAACTCAAGAAACAATCATGATTGACAATGTTGCTCTCGAACTTCAAGAGCTGCCGGCATCCATTCTTGGAATTGACGAATGCGTGTTGCATTGCTCGGATGAGTGGACATAAACTCTGCCGGTTTTTTGCCTTGACTCATCTGCCCCATTCGTTCCCACAATTTTGGGGCTTCGGTCGGGTCAAAGCAGGCTCGTGCCACAAATAAGAGACCCATATAATCCGCTTCGGATTCATGGTCGCGGGAAAATGGAAGCAAAATACCATATTGTGCTCCGACTCCAAGGGCACCCAAGACCATCCGTTGGGTATCGTAGTCCATATCTCCTAGAGCCACGCTGGCTGCCAGAGATCCGATTTGCATAAGTTTTTGATGGGCCATCCGTTCGGCTCCATGTCGGGCAATGGCATGGGCAATTTCATGACCCATCACCACGGCAAGCCCATCGGCATTTTCTGCAACTGGCAGCAGTCCGGTGTAGACGGCGGTCTTTCCGCCAGGCAAAGCAAATGCATTGGCCTGCTCTGAATTGATGACATTAAATTCCCACTGAAATCCAGGATCGACGTCAACGGCGGCCTCGGCCAGTTGCTGTCCAATACGTCGTACGAGATCGACGACTTTTCCTTGAGGCACCACTTGGGATTCACTGAGAATTTGTTGATAGGATTGCAGCCCAAGAGCCATTTCTTGTTGACGGTCAATTTCCACTAATTGAGCGCGTCCGGTAATGGGAACGATTTCTTGATTGGACACGTAATAATACAGTCCGTAACAGGCAAACAGGACAATCGGGATCAGACGCATTTTTAAGCTCATTCGAGGGCGACGTTGTCCTGGTACCCGACGCCGACCTAACCCGCCGAATGGCATTACCGTTCCTCCTGGTATTCTAAACTTCTCAATATGCCGGTGATGAATGTCTTGTGAATCCATCGCTTGTCGACAAGGCCCAGAAAGTCATCTGTCATCGAACCCTCTTGACGAATAGCAAGGTCAGAGGCGAGTTTACGGAGGCAATAGGAACGACGGTCCTGTTGCTGGCTTCAAAGAGAACAGAACCCAACATATTCACTCTGCTGACTCCTTTAGGAAAAGACTGAGATAACAAGGGGGGTGTGAGTCTAACGAATTCACCGCTCGTATCGCTATAGGTGGTACCCCTATAGAAATCACGGAATGCTGATTGATGAGAGATTGTATATGCCAAGGAAGTCACTCTTCCTTGGCATTGGTGGAAGTTCCAGAGAGAGGCTCATTTGAGCGTCTCTCTGGAATAACCACATGTCATGAGGACGGGAGAAAATCTCAAGCCATTTATCCCATAGGAATACGAATCTTTTGCCCGGGATAGATTAAGTTCGGATCTTTGATGACTTCTTTGTTGGCCTCAAAAATCTTTGGATAATCCATGGCATTTCCTAGCAGCTTTTTAGCAATTCCTGATAGCGTGTCGCCTTTTTCAATGACATAGTATTCAACTTTATCCGTTTGGGATGGGGCTTTCACGTTGCCGGCTCCAACATCGGTGACGCCTTGAACATTGCCCGCAAGTAACACTGCTTTTTCCATTGCTTCAGCACTTGCCGCATCACCGGAAAGATTCACTTGGCCATCCTTGAATTCGACGTTGAGATCCTTGATGCCGGGATTCCTCGATTCAATGTGCTCTTTAATCTTTTCAGCTGGATCATCATTGCTCCCAAATACTTTTTCTCCGATGTCTTTGACGAAATCAAAGAGTCCCATGCGATACCTCCGATTTAAAGTGAAGAAAATTGAGGGGGGATTAGTTCGTGACTATGGATGATAAGTTAGATGCCATACCTCAAGGTATGAAGAAATAGAATACTTGAATGGATGCTCAAGATCTAGAGCCTATGGCTTTGGGAGTCGCTGACGGAATGTGA
>BQIX01000054.1 GCA_021604145.1 Nitrospirales bacterium | reverse complement strand
TATCGTATCGCCTTTTTGTTTTCACCTAATCTAGAGAGTCGGAACCAAACGCGTTACATGCCCCAACCTCTACGCCCTTGGACATCTCCGTTGCGCCCCTGGCAGGAAGAGGCCTTTCAGGCCATCTCTTCGCACGCCACAGAGAATTTTCTCGCTGTTGCCACGCCAGGTGCTGGAAAGACACGACTAGCATTACGCGTCGCGCATGACGGACTTGCGAGTGGCAGAGCAAACCGAGTAGTGGTGGTCTGTCCGACGACACATTTACGCGAACAATGGGCCAAAGCCGCGCACTTCGAAGGTCTTCACCTTGACCCGACATCGTCGAATCAACAGGAACGGGAAGCGACTGACTTTCATGGGTTAGCCACAACCTATCAACAAGTCTGTCTCGAACCGAAACGCTATCGGGCTCAATCTCTTCGAACAAAAACCCTGGTCATTTTTGACGAGATTCATCATGCCGGTGAAGGGAAGGAATGGGGAGATGCCTTACAAGTGGCCTTCGACTCGTCCGTTCAACGCCTCTTACTCTCCGGCACACCATTCCGCACTGACGATAGCCCGATCCCGTACGTCCGTTACGACAAGGAGCGCTGCAGTATTGCCGACTTTCAATATGGCTACCCTGAAGCCCTTCGAGATCGTGTCTGCCGGCCCGTGATTTTTCCGTCGTACGAGGGAGAACTCGCTTGGACATCACGAGGAGAAACGATACACGCCACGTTCAAAGATGGGGTCAAAAAACCCTGGCGTCGAGAACGGCTCCGAACCGCGTTACTCCAAGAAAGTTGGCTGGGAAAAGTGATTCAGGATGCCAACGAACGGCTCTCCTCAGTCCGTACAGCAGGTCATGACAATGCCGGAGGACTCATTGTGGCCATGACTCAAAATCATGCCCGTGATATCGCCGCCCTGGTTCAACGCATGACAGGAGAACGAGCTCAGGTTGCCGTCTCGGACGATCCAACCGCGAATCGAACGATTCAACGGTTTGCACACGGTCGGCAACGATGGTTGGTCGCCGTCAATATGGTCAGTGAAGGTGTGGATATTCCTCGCTTGCGGGTTGGAGTCTATGCGACCAATGTCTTGACGGAAATGTACTTTCGCCAGGTGGTGGGACGATTTGTCCGAGTGAACGAAGACGGAGGGCGGGATGGGAAGTCGTACCTCTACATTTCACAAGATCCGACGATTGTGCACTATGCAAAACAGATTACCAAAGAACGCAGCCATGCATTAAAAGAACAATCGTCACTGTTTGATCTGCCGCTCGCTCCAACGGATCGACAGAAAAAGCAGGAAGATGATTTTGCACCATTAGGGGGAATCGCCCATGCGGATGAGTGGATTGGCGGGAGCTTTTTCCTCACCCATCCTGAAGTTCCTGAGGCTCAACAGAATTTCTTTCGGCCACCTTCTCCTCCCACGGAGATACTTCCGGAAGAACCGGCTACGGCTCCGCTTCCAACACCAGAGCCTGAACTGTCTCTCTTCGAGCAAAAGAACCAACTTCGAGACCGGCACAAACAACTCGTGTCTCAGCTAAGCAGGCGAGATCGCCTTAATCATTGGCAAGTCAACGCGGCATTGAAAGACGCAACCGGGACGGCGATTCATCAGGCGACTGTCAGTCAACTCAAAAAACGCTTGCGCCTCCTTGAGCGTTGGGTCGAACATGGGTTTAAAAAAGGACGGCCCCGAACTTAGGCCCAACAGAGAATACAAGTCCCAAAGGTTCTTGTTGCGCTACAGGCTAATGGTAAACGTCATTGTCCCAATAATGTTGGTGGCATGCAGTGCTTGCCCAGGACTTCCATAGTAAATCGTGACAAGATATGGACCAGGCTTCCACTTCTCTTCTGGTGGGGAAATGATGAAATACCCATACCGTTGATTCATTTCTAATTCAATGACATCTTTGCCTAACGGCTCTTCGCCAACAGGCTTCCCGTCGACTAATGGATGCCA
This sequence comes from Nitrospirales bacterium, assembly GCA_021604145.1. Lineage (GTDB taxonomy): Bacteria > Nitrospirota > Nitrospiria > Nitrospirales > UBA8639 > JAGQKC01. The sequence continues at coordinate 11,922 of BQIX01000054.1, read as the reverse complement.
GGCAGCAGCAAACTGCCCTGGCGCATCGAGCGGTTGCCCTTCGAACACAATAAAAATTTCCTGGGTGTCCGGAGAAAACGTTGAGACCCCAGGGTCAACAGGTTCGACGTACGCATCATCGGTCAGCCAGCCTGGCCGACCATGTGAATCCCACGGCGTTTGGTAGCCACGCGCCATAGCGATCCAGGAAAACACGCCTTGCGGCCGCTTCCAATTCTTTTGATCAAATGCCATGTCGGGAGAATCTTGCGTGAAGTCTTGAGGAGGCGGGGTTACAGGCCCGAACGGATCTTCGGCCATCGCACTCTTGCTGACCATCATGATAAGAACGAAAACACATAGCATGGCTCCTACTATCCAGAGCTCATGCTGACGTTGGTAATATATGTGATCTGCGGACGATAACTTCATAGGCACCTCCCGACCCTCATATCTAGAAGAGAAGGTCTGAAATATGAACTCTTGCTATTCATATAGTACATCAAAAATCTGATGGAATACGAGGACAGCACTCGCCTGACAGATTTCTCACGGAAACTTTCACGGATATATCGCGAAAACGACGATATGCCATTATGGTGTTGGTGCAGCGACACGGGCCTTCTCTACGCCTTGCTTCCGTTCATCAATCACCCCGTTCGCAATTTCTTTGACATGCTGTTCTAAAATCAACCGCAAATGACTCCCTGCCCGATAATCCGCCGGCGCCATAAAATGCACGCGTTCGGCATGATGCGCCAATTGATAACATTTTTCAAATGAACGTCGAGAATCATCTTCCGCATTATAGACGGCCACCGCAAAGCCCCCGTTTTTCTTCATGAGTGTAAAACAGGGAACATCCGTTGGCCCATCCCCGACGTAAATCATATGACGAAACGGCACACGCCGCATCTCTTCAGGCATATGATCATTGACGTCTTGATCCAAATCTAATAGACCCTTATTCACACGAAACAGAAATTGCGTCTTCTGCGTATGGCTAATCGTGCGCTTTGGAAAACTAATATGCCCATCATCTTCATCAAACTCACAACCAAAAATCGCCTTGACGTATTGCGCAATGCGACTCCCATCAAGAATAGCCTTGAGCCCTGAACTTACCACATAGTGCTCTAACCGAATCCCAAGTTCCTCGTATTCTTGTGGAGTGAACAGGGCATTCAGCTCTTCAAAACAGTCCGGCACCCCTGGGAAAAAGGTGAGATCGGCCCCCATGTTCTTTAAATCCTGGTTCGACAGTGCACGAATAGCCTCATGCTCAAGCAATCGCTTCATATACGCCAACTCTTGATCATAGCCTTTTTCATGAATTAACGTCGTGCAACTCGGCCAGAACTTTCTTGGATCAATCCCGGCATGTCGAAGGATGGTGTGATCCTGCATATAGTGTGGACTCAGCGTATGGTCAAAATCGTAAACAATCGCAATAATGTTGTGTGGATGAGTCATGATCACGTAACGGATACCTTTCCGAAAAAAAGATATTGTCAGTCACCTCTAGGAGAAAACACCATATACGTCAGACTCCCAAAAAACGCGTATACGATTCCTAGAGCTTCGTATTGGAATTGGAGTGTAAGTTGAGAAGTAAATCGTGTCAATCAAGAGGACGGGGATAATTAACCAGGATAAATTGCGTGTCACACATGACACTTCAGACCAGACTCAACGATGAAGGTATGGACAACAATGGCGAAGGTTGGCCCCTACGAGTAACGCATCCTAGTCCCGTGTTGAAACGAGAGAAGGAGCTCATCCGGACTAATTTCTTTCGGAAAAAAGGCTCCAGAAATATGTGCCCCGTTAATGCTGGCCCCCTCCAACTGCGATTGAGAAAAATCGATGCCACGAAGATCTGCCTGTCGAAAATAGGAACCGCATAAATTAAGTCCCTTGGCATCCAGTCCACGCAGATCTACGTTTCGAAAGTCACAGTTGGTCAAATCCACGTTTTCTCCGATCGCCCTCCGGTCATTAAAGTCTTTCACCTTACCTTCACGAAGCAATTGATACATCGGATCATTCAATATTTTGGGAATCATAGGTACGCTCCTTTGAATCATGCGACTCAAAACAATCCCACCTTTTCTTGTCGGAAAGTTATAAAAGAAAATTGAAAATATTTACAGCGAGTCCTATGAATTTCTAATAAGAGACCTAGGCTACGATCATTGTCTGTCCCAGGTATCGCTGAAAGACAGTCTACCTTGAATTCTTTTCCCCCTTTGGCGTGTCGATCGAGGTAGCCTAGACAGCGTAAGACTATGCCTCCAACATTGGAAGGTTATACCTGTTTGGATGTACTCCCACTAATGGACGTTGTCTCTCACGTATTGGATATCAACATTATGCAAGTGGGGGCGTTATCGTTTTGGTATAACTGAAACGGCGATAACAACAAAGAGAGACGAAATCGGAAATCGCACGAACAGCCCGAAAACATCAGAACACGCATGACGTGACAACTCCGGACATGTGGCATTAAACCTACTTGAAGCCCTTGACAAGTTGACCGAAAAAGATTCATATATACGGTTTCATCTTTAAGTTCTTCAGGAAGCAACATATGCATCCGAAAAGTACTTGAGAGACCAATCAACTCATCACTGGTGGACAGAAGTACGAGAGATCTGGCCCGCCGAGTGTTCACTGGTGATGCTGCGTGGAATATACCCTCACTACCGAAAACAATCGTACGATCATTTCACTTTGGGGCCGATTTGACTCGCGAAGGCGGGAGGAATTTTTAACGGCGTTTCAGCTGGCTTACGAAGCAAACACGAAAGAAATTGTGATCGACTTACAGAAAGTCTCTTTTATCGATAGCACAGCCGTTGGACTCCTGATCGTCGCCCACCAAAAATGTCATCACCCTCTAAGAGACTTGCGGCTCTGTGTAGTCGAAGGCTCGGTGAAACGAACATTAGACTTTTTGAAAATCACAGACATCATTCCAAGTATCACACTACAATAGCGATTCGGTCTGATCAACTCAATTCCTGCCGTTAGCGGCGTAAATAAAAGACGCCAGGCTAAAAAAGGAAGCTGACATTAGATCTTCGGTAGTGTATCTCACCATCTACGTCACAAAACACGATTAAGCACAACAGAAGAACACACAAAAAATGTACGAATTGCCTTGCAGGAACAAATTTCAGTTCTTTTACAAGTTCGGGTCTGTCGCCTTCAGCAGATTCTGAAGTTTAAGACGGAGATTCGCAAGCTCCTTGGATCGAAAACTCCCTTTCGTCAGTTGCAACACTTGGATCGTTTCGTAAATACCTTCGCGTAGTTGAAAATAGTCTGAAGCCATTGTCGATTGAGAAGCTTTGTCTTGAGAATGTTGTGGAGGCAGAGGCTGGGTTTTTAAATGTTCCACAAGTTCTTGGATCTGTTCTTGTAATTTAGGCAAGGAAGACCGTTCAGAAGTCGTATCTATGCATTGCCCTTCGTCAATATTCCCAAACGTCAAGAGCGCATTCTCAATATCTTCCAACTGATCCAACCGGTCCCGAGCTAAAGTCCGTACGGAGCGGACTATTTGTAATTGACGCTTGAACTGAATACCTTTTCGAACAGATTGAAGTAGGTGCGGATAGTCCACCGGTTTCACGATATATTCAAGAACGTTAAGCCGAACTGAGTCAACAGCCGAAGCAAGAGAGGGATAGCCTGTCACCACAATCACCGGCAAAATCTTTGAACGAGTCTGAATCTCATCCACCATCTCCATCACGCGATTCCCGGGCATCTTTAAATCTGTAATAAGAAGATCATAGCTATTCTTCTCTAAAGCCGACGAGAGTTCTCGAACATCTCCTACGGTATGGCATAAAAACCCTTCATCGAGGAGAAGCGTCTGCGTCGCCTTGGCAAACGTCTCTTCATCATCGGCCAATAGGATCGTCCCTTCCGATTCCATCAAAAATCCTCCTTATCCCTTCTTACCTGTAGCGGCAACATCACCGTAAATTTGCTTCCCAGTTTTCCATTTGATGTACAGTTTAATATTCCCCCCATCGACTCAATCAAACTCCGAGAAACCGACAACCCTAACCCAAACCCCAGACTTTGTCCTTCCTGGCTGCCTTTCGTCGTAAAAAACGGCTCAAAGATATGAGGCACGACGTCAGGATGAATGCCGCATCCTTGGTCAGAGACGGACAGGGCAAGCGACTCTTCGCACATTGAAATGCTCACCGTCACCACTTCCTCAGGAGCTGAGGCATCCAAGGCATTTTGAATCAAATTACAGAGAACTTGTACAAGCTCGGTCGAGACGCATGCAACCGAAAATATGCGACCTGGAAACTGAGACCTCAGATTCACATGACACTTCTCTGCAACTGGCAGCATTATATCGATAGCCGTAGTCACAATAGGCACGATATCTTGCGTAACCAATTCCGTCTGTTGGGGACGGTATAAATCATACATATGTCGAACGATACTCGCCATACGGCTCACACATTCATCAATTCGTCCGATATACTCAAAATGCGGATGCGCCGGATCGACGGCCTGTTTCACCAAGAGCATCGCTTGCCCGATAGATGCGAGAGGATTGTTGATCTCGTGCGCCACGCCTGCCGCGACCTGAGCCAGCGATGCTAGCTTTTCAACTTGCATGCGCCGTTGTTCAAGTTCTTGAATACGTTCACTACGTTGAGTGACCTCCGCTTCAAGGCCAGCCGTATATCGGCCAAGTTCGTCTTGCAGCTTTTTCCTTTCTTCAACTTCTTGCTGAAGCAGAGTATTCTGTCTGCTCAACGCACTATGAGCCTCTTCTAGCTCGCGTTCAGCCTGCGTCCGGACCGTCACGTCTCGATTCGCACCCACCGTCGCAATCATTGCCCCATCGGTTCCATACAACGGCACAACCACGGTTTCTGCAATACCATGCGATCCATCTTTTTTTATAAACTGTATTTCTCCACGCCAAATCTTTTCTTGTTTGACCGACTCAAGTACCTGTTTCGTCAAAACCGAGGCAATGTCTGGATGATGCAGCATGGCTGGAGTCTGGCCAAGCATTTCCTCTTTATCATAGCCAAAGACCTCCGTGGCCCCCGGGTTACAATCAAGAATCCGACCATCTAAATCTGTCAGTATGACCCCATCGGATATCGTTTCAAAGACTAGTGCCTTCTGTTGAAGCGCCTGTTCGGCTTGCTTGTGGGCCGTCATGTCTTGAACCACATAGGCAAACCGAGGGCGAAGAGTCTCGGCCCAATCTATCTGCGTAATATTTGCCGACAGCCAATGCATTCGCCCACCAACATCATGCCAATACTCGAAGTGAACCGGCTTTTCAGACCGCATACACTCACGATACCAGTTCACCCACAGGTTCATATGCTCAGATGACACCCCCAACTCACTCGCAAAACGATCCTTCATCGTTCTATGGTCAACACCCAAAAACTGACCCGTCGTTGCACTGTCAGAGATGTGGAGAATATCATCACCGATCAGTTCCACAATCCCCATCATGACAGGAGAACTTTCGAAAAAACTTTTGAGCGTCATTTCACTGGCCTTGAGCGCTTCCTCGGCTTCCTTCCGCTTCGTGATATCTTCAAGCATCGACATAATATACTCAACCGTTCCTTCGGAACTATACACACTATTGACATAGAGATTGGTATGGACGATATGGCCGCGTTTGTGAATAAACCGTTTCTCGAAAGAATAGGATTCAATACTTCCTGACAGAATTTGTGCAAACATTTTTTGGTCAAGAGCTAGGTCCTCAGGATGCGTAAACTCTTCCCAGGCTCTATCTTCCAATTCTTGACGAGAAAACCCAAGCATGTCGCATAAACGATCATTGACCTCCACCCAGTTATTTCCTAATGATGAGATGGCCATACCGACTAATCCAGACTCAAAATACTTTTGGAATCGATTTTCGATATTGTGGAGTTCCTGTTCGGCACACTTTTTCTCCGTCATATCACGCAAGTGGACAAGCACGTCATGAACCTCACCCGCCTCGGAATAGAGCGGGAAATACGTTACCGACATATATCGCGTACCGGCTTGTGAAAAGGTAAACCATGATTCATAGGACACTTCCTTCCCCGACAGCGCTTCATCAAATTTCGGCTTGACAAGAGTGAGAAATGTGTCCTCACCAAGCATGTCTTGAACCATTGTGCCTTCGATTTTCTCGCGCGGAATCCCATGCATACGTTCATAGGCAGGATTGACTCGTCGGTAACGATACTGCGCATCAACCAATGCAACTTGGCCAGGCAAACTCTCAAAGACTTGCTGCGTCAACAGAAGATCATCGTTTACAGCATGTTGATCAGTCTGGTCAATTCCCACTGTTAGGACGCAGAGGTCCTGAAAAACATGACAAGGCTGCTTGACGAAATCCATGATACGAATCCCCTGATCAACGGTCGGGACATACTCATGCTGAATGTATTGACGTTGGAATGTTCTGAGCACCTCTTTGTCCATCTTTTCGTGGATGATCCCGATCACTGGGCTTGTTTCGGCAGCTTGAGAATCCATCATTAACAATTGTTCAACCGTCGTCTGACATGCCTCTGCCATCGCTTGATTGGCCAATAAGATCTGCCCATTCGACGACTGCAGAAACACGCACTGCGGAATCATATCAATGACCTGCCTCAGCAAAGACCGTTCTTCAATAAGATGAGTCATGCTGTTCTTATATTGAATCGTCAAGACAGCGGTCACCCAAATGGCATAGATCGCAAGACTTCGATTCGCTATCACGACCCAACGTTCTCCGCCATCTGGCGACAAGAAATAGCCAAGGATCGTCAGGCACGTGCAACACATGGCCGCTCCAAGAGTCGTGCGTGAATCCTGAAGCCAGAGAGTCACTAAGACGACGGTCACGTAGGGAACTCCTCCAGCGACACCGAGCGGAAACATCACGTCCATCAAAAATAATACAGCCGTCAACACCACAGCTATTCCAATCAAGAATTCTTGCGTCAACGGCGTTCTGGGAAGAGTCATCGTCTGCATTGTGCCCACCTCATGTCCTTACCAACGGCATGCATTTCTTATGAGGAAGAGAACTTTATCAAGATTGCAGTTCTTGCCTCAAATAGCGTTGAGAAGGGTAACATTGAGCACACCAGTTAGCCGGCACCAGCCAAACACTCATTGTCGGTGATGTGGAAGAATCTTGGAAACAGGAGAGGACCGATATTGAGGAAACTTTAGGTAGAATGAGAACATTGAACAGCCTCATCGTGCACTCCATAAACTGAAGTACGAAATGAACATACAAGATAAAGTCCTGTCCAACAAAATCTCACGTAGTGCAGAGCGAAGTGAAGTTTTTTGAGACGTTCTCCAATCGATTCAAAATGAAAAGAAAACGAGTCCTATCGTCGTTATCAACCCACCGGAAGGAAAGACCATTTCCACTTCCTTCCTGATCGTCACAACTGGATTATCGTCCTGCTAGAAAATTGCTTTCACGAGTTCCTGAATGCTTCGTTGCATGTCCTGATCATCGGTAATCGGTCGCGTGACCGCCGCCTCACAGGCTCGGTCTGGGGCCAGACCCTGGCGAATTAATGTACCCGCATAGATGAGTAGCCTTGTACTCACTCCTTCCTCTAAACCATGGCTTCGCAAATTTCGGACCTTCTCACCTAGCTTCACAAGACGTTTCGCCACCTCATGACTGACCTTCGCCTCGTGCTCAACAATTCGAACTTCAATATCTTGAGGTGGATGAGAGAATTCAATTGCAACAAAGCGCTGCTTCGTACTTTGCTTGAGCTCTTTGAGGACACTTTGATAACCCGGGTTGTACGAAATCACCAGCATGAAGTCATCAACCGCCTCAAGGACTTGGCCTTTCTTTTCAAGCGGAAGAAACCGACGATCGTCACTTAACGGATGAATAATCACCGTCGTATCTTTTCTAGCCTCTACGATTTCATCTAAATACACAATCGCCCCATGCTTGACCCCTAAGGTCAACGGACCGTCTACCCATACGGTCTCCTCTCCCTTGAGTAAATATCTGCCGACAAGGTCCGAAGCCGTCAAATCTTCGTGGCACGCAACCGTAATCAACGGCCGGCCCAGTTCATGAGCCATATGCTGAACGAATCGGGTTTTCCCGCATCCGGTCGGACCTTTCAACATGACAGGCATTTTACTATCAGCGGCGATCTGTAAGAGAGCTTTCTCACCGCTCACCTCTTCATAAAACGGCTTCTCCGTGACACGGTACTGTTCAATGTCTAATTCTTGACCCTTCATACCTGTCTTCCCATCATGTCAATCTTCCCTTTCGTCTGAATCCACCCCGATTATACTGAGGCCCTTGGAACCAGAACAAGCACCAATTACGGAGTGACGATATAATTGGAGACCATCTGAACCGGATGATAGGCCCGTTTAGAACAAGCGAGGCTCGGAAGACCGGAATCATCCATCGTATTAATAAATGTATACGGTTCCATTTCCCGGCAAAACTCTCGAAATAAAAACTGCGCGGCACCATAAACCGTCCGGTCCACGACCTCGACCAATATACAGAATACGTCTGAGGTCCGCTCATATCCAAACGTATATCCTAGAATCACACCATCAAGACACAATACTCTTCCGGCTAATCCCAGAAGTTTCGACGACTGCAAGATAATGCGATGCGCAGACTCGGCATCTTGCAGCATGTATCGTGCACTGAAGTCTTCCAACCTGCCAACCTCGGAGTATTGTGCCTCCTTCTGCAAAGCCCACCGATGAAAGAGTGCCAGGCATTCGTCTTGATTGATCATTTCGTAGGATCGATACTGGGCTTGATGTGAACGACAAAATCGGTTGTAGGCCGCCCGAGGGACTTTATACCGATCCCCCTTCAGATTCACGAGGTCTTGTCGACGATAGAGATAGTCCGAATCCTTTTTCGAGACGGTAAAACCTAGCTCCTCAAATTCCTGCTTAAGCTCCTCTGGCACATTTTCAATTCGTGTCACGGCCGTGCCGTGGTTTTTTATCTCCATGTATTTAACCACATGGTTCACGACATCCTTGAAAGGATAAGAGTCTTGACGCCCACCATTTGGAATCGGGCCCAGAGGCGGCAGCGGCATAAAGACTCCATCGCCGTATTCAGCAAAAAGGCACCACCAACCATCAATTTCAGCCCAGGTATAGGAAAACAGCTCCTGCCACATCATGTGCGGAGCAAAAGCCCAGGTAGCCAGTGAAGTGGTTCCTCCCTCGCAAGTATGCATCAATGCCTGATTGAGCCTTACACGATCATGTACGGTGAGCGGGGTCAAGCAGTGTGGCACGTGCTGTAGGCTTTCAATAAGTGACAACGAATATGAACATCATAGCACTCATTTAATGATCTACAGGGCCAAGAACCTGCGTGAGATGTGGTAATGGGTGAAGCACCACCACATCTCTCTGAAAGGACGTCACGAGATGCGGATACGCGGCAATGCGAGAAGACAAATCACCATCCTCCAATTGCGCAACTACCTGTTGTGCGGCATCCATCATTTCAGCAGGCAATGTTGGGACCACAGGAAGAGTCGAGACATCTTGGAGAGGTTCATCCCCATCCCCCGCTGGCAAAAAAAACGGACACTTGGTATCCCAACCCAAGAGTACGGACTGATGCTCTTGATCCCACATTAAGACAAATGGATAAATTTGGCAGTCTAATGGTCTCACTTCATAGATTCGGCAATGAGATGTCTCAGGGTCAAACGCTGGGCAAAGGTAGCCTTCACCTGACGGATGAGGTACCACATCTACTTGGCATCCCTCTGAATTTGAGAAATACTTCGAATCTGCTCCATATTCAATGGCCTGCCGTATTTCAGATTTCATGAAAAACGGGCGAAGGAAACTCTCTCGTTCAGGAAATCGGCAACACACATCACAGTTCAAACAAATCTTCGATGGAACGATCTGCGGGATTGACGATGCTGGCATAACGGCACTCATGTCATGAAATCGTGGGTTTTCTACGAAAAATTATCCTAATCGTCCGGATACCTCTTGAGCAAGACTCACCCTTCATCCCACCTGTTACCTTGTCTGATTTAGAAGTCACATGGTACGATCAGTGTATAAGCCTATCAAGGTTATAGAGACGGATTCCCTCTGACTTGACCCAACATGCCCGACATGTGCACATTGGGACTCAGCCCCTCGCAGCTCGACTTCATACGTTGAGGGGTTCCATCGTTTGAAATCCACTCACCCTTATTAGAAGAGCATAGCCTAATGTTACCAACGGGAACAATTTCCCCAAGTCCAGCTATCACTCGAGAATCCACCTCACAGAGGTCGACTCGACACACTCTCATTCGTCATGCCCTGGTCAATGATGGACTCCTTCAAGAAGGTGAGGCCGATGCCTGGAGAATTGCCCGACACTCCTTTCAACTTACCTCAGCCGAAATCACATGTTTTGAACAACTCGGCCACCACTTACTTGCATTCTATCGAACAGTGAATCGCCTCTATCTAGAGAGCGTTAAGGGTCAGCAACCGGCTTGGATCCATCAATATTTTGATCAAGGCAAGCCTGAGTCCCTCCTGGCATATGCCAGGATGAACCGCTTTAAAAATGTTGTTCCTCATGTCATCCGTCCAGACATTATCCCCACTGACGATGGAATGATCATGACGGAGCTTGATTCCGTTCCAGGCGGTATGGGTCTCACCGGAAGTTTGGCGCGCACCTATGGCGAATTGGGAGAATACATCGTCGGAGAAGCCGATGGACTGCCTCAAGGATTCGCCGCTATGCTCCTGTCCCGGACAAAAGACGCTCAGCCCACAATCGCGATTGCGGTATCGGATGAATCTGAGTCGTATCGTGCAGAAATGCAGTGGCTCACACTTCAGCTGAAGAACCAAGGATTAACCATAGCCTGCGTTCATCCACAAGATCTGCGCTTTCTCGACGACGGGCTCTACCTCCCTGACCAATTTGGAAAAAGTCCGGTTTCTCTTATCTACCGATTTTTTGAGCTCTTTGACTTACCCAATATCCCGAAGTTTGAATTATTAATGTATGCTGCCAAAAAAGGGCTGACAACTATTACGCCACCTTATAAACCGTGGCTTGAGGAAAAATTGACTTTTGCCTTAATTCACCACCCAATGTTAGAACAGTATTGGAAGTCAAACTTGGCTGGTGAAACGTTTCAGACGTTGAAAAGACTTATGCCGCACACATGGGTGCTTGATCCTGAGCCGATTCCGCCCATGGGAGTCATTCCAGGCCTAACTCTGGGGGATCAACCAATTTCCGATTGGCGTATGCTAGGAACAGCAAGTCAAAAAGAACGCCATTACGTCATAAAGCCCTCAGGGTTTTCTGAACTGGCGTGGGGAAGTCGTGGCGTCTCCATTGGTCACGACCGTTCGCAAACTGAATGGGCAGAAACGATCGAGCATGGGTTGGATTCATTTTCGACAACACCATATATTCTCCAAGAATTTCATAAAGGCCGACTCTATTCTGTCGAGTATTATGACGAGCAAAAGCAAGATTGGACCACGATGGATGGACGGGCCCGCCTTTCTCCGTACTATTGCGTTATTGGCGATGAAGCCAAACTCTCAGGGATACTGGCGACCGTTTGCCCGAAAGATAAAAAAATTATCCATGGCATGCGTGATGCCGTCATGATGCCCTGCGGAACAGGACTGGATAAAAATCGCAACGTGGACAATGAAAGCTGACGGATTGTCCAGCCAACAATTATTTATGCCATTTCTCAATTTACATTTTAGATTTTTCAATGTGGGTATACTATGACTTTGTACCACGTCGGATGGTGCCCGGAATGTATTGAAGTCGCGAATAAGCTGAAGGATCTCGCCATTCCCTATGACAGTGTCATTGTTCCAGACTTTCAGCTTTCTCGCACGCAAGTT
>BQIX01000053.1 GCA_021604145.1 Nitrospirales bacterium | reverse complement strand
CCGCCGATGATTTCACCGTACCCTTCCGGGGCTAATACATCCATACACAGCGCAAGATTTGGGGATTCAGGATCAGACTCCATATAAAACGCTTTGATCGAAGCTGGATACCGATGCACAATCACCGGCTTGTCAAATGATGAGGCTAAGACCGTTTCATCATCGCCACCAAAGTCATCGCCAAATTTAATGGAAACGCCTTTGTCTTGCAACAACTTGATGGCGTCTTCATACGTGACACGGGGCAATGGCGGCACCACCGCCTCCAACTTTGAAATATCCCGCTCCAAGATCGTCAACTCATTGCGACGACGATCCAAGACACGCTCAATCACCATCTTCAGCAATCCCTCAGCTAAGTCCATCGCATCGGAAAGTTCCGCAAAGGCCATTTCCGGCTCCACCATCCAGAATTCCATCAAATGCCGGCGAGTTTTGGATTTCTCGGCACGAAAGGTCGGACCAAAGCAATACACGTTTCCAAAGGCTGCCGCTGAGGCTTCACTATACAGTTGCCCACTTTGCGCAAGATAAGCTGTTTGATCAAAGTATTTCGTTTGAAATAATGTCGTCGTCCCTTCACACGCATTCGGAGTAAAAATTGGCGTATCAATCAGGGTAAAGTCCCGATCATCAAAAAAATCTCGACAGGCGCGTATAATCTCATGCCGGATCCGAAGCACGGCATGTTGCCGTCGGGACCGGAGCCACAAATGCCGGTGCTCCATCAGAAATCCAACACTGTGCTCTTTGGGCTGAATGGGAAATGGTTCGGCTAGCTGAACAATCGTAATCATGATCACATCCAATTCATAGCCACTCGACGCTCGTGGTTCTGCACGTGGAATACCGGTAATTACGACAGAGGACTCCTGGGTCAGTTGGGTCGATCGCTCAAAATGCTCCGCCTCCACCGTGGCTTTATTGACCACAGCTTGCAATTCCCCCGTCCCATCTCTGACCACAAGAAATTGGATTTTCCCACTTGATCGACGCTGCCGTAACCATCCGCAAATGGTCACTTCCTGTCCAACCGCGTCAGCAATATGTTCAATGGATATACGAGGAGGATTCGGCATATTTTTCACCACGTTCTAAAATGATGGTTGTGGGTAACCGGACAGCTAACTGAATAGACCACCACGCCGACTCTTTTCGTTGACAGCGTAGAAAGAGTAGGGATATCATAATCTTCTATTCTAATGGAGGTGCCTACTGATGAGCTATACCATGACAGTTCGAGAACTCAAAGACCGACTTGATAAAGGTGACGATCTCTTTATTTTGGATGTCCGTGAACCCCACGAATATTCCATGGCCAAGATCGAAGGGTCCGTCTTAATTCCACTTGGAACACTTCCGACATCCCTTGAGCAACTTGACCCCAATAAAGAAATTGTTGCACTCTGCCACAAAGGCATGCGAAGCGCCGATGCTATGGGATTTTTGCTACAGCAAGGTTTTTCAAACGTCAAGAATCTTGTCGGTGGCATTGATGCCTGGTCCGTCGAAATTGACCAATCGGTTCCTCGATACTAGCCTGCGTTCAGAAACACAGCGAAACGTCATTCTTGGGAAAGACTCGATTTCCAGTGCCGGACTAATCGCGCGGGGCAACCAATCAATGGTGGCTATGATTTAAAGTAATCAACCGTTTGCGAGAGCCCCTCTGCTAGGGTCACATGAGCATCCCAGCCAAACTCTTCTCGCAGTTTCGTCACATCTAAGACACTCCGCAGTTGCTCACCCTTTTTTGCGGGCCCGTAGAGATCTTTGCATTCTGACTTGGTAAACTTTTTCAAGTGTTTATAACATTCATTGACCGTTGTCTCTTGCCCTGTTCCAACATTGTAGATGCCTTGAACCTCAAGAGGTAACGTGGCCATGATCGATTCAACCACATCATCAACGTACACAAAATCTCTTGTTTGCTTCCCTGTCCCATTGATGATGGGCTGCTCTCCCTTCAACATTTTTTTGGTGAAAATGGCAATAACCCCAGCCTCTCCTTCCGGTTCCTGTCTGGGACCATAGACATTGCCGAAGCGAAGAGCCACATATCGAATGCCCTGTTCATGGGCGTAATACGCGAGATATTTCTCACCGGCTAACTTGCTAATGCCATACGGAGAGCGTGGGTCTGTCCGATGAGACTCTGAAGCCGGAAACACTTCTTGCTCTCCATACACTGCTCCTCCTGAAGAGGCGAACGTAATCTTTCTCACACCATGTTGCGTCGCATATTGCAAAAGATTAATGGTGCCAAGAATATTGACTGAGGCGTCAAATGTTGGATCTTCAGTCGAAAGTCGAACATTCATTTGAGCGGCCAAATGGATGATCACCGTCGGACGTTGCGTGCGAAGCACCCGGTCAATACTTCGGCTTTGAATATCCATTTTGTAGAGCTTCGCTTTCTTATTGACCTGTTTCCGCTTGCCTGAGGAAAGATTATCAACAACAGAAACTTGGTGGCCTTCTTGGATTAATCGATCCACAACATGAGAACCGATAAAACCCGCTCCGCCGGTCACGAGCACATTCATAGACATACAATCCCTCCAGACAGTTCAACCCATTTCCAAATACAGCAAAACCCTCAAAAATTAACCCACTTTTTCTGACAGCACACAATGCGACAGAACCAGCTCATAGACGTGGAACAGCTATCATTCGACTCCGCTGACTCACGAACATTCAACAACTCTTGCCTCTTCACTCCATCACGTCGTCGCTTTTAACGCAACGAGAATTTCCCTATTGCCTTTTCGGCCTAAGACCGGAGAATCCATAGACCCTATTTCTGAAAATCCCAAAGATTTCGAGAATATCAGGAGCTCATCTCTCACCATAAGCCGTTTTTTCTCATCACGAACAATGCCCCCGCGATCAACCTGTCCCTTTCCCACTTCAAACTGAGGTTTCAGCAGCATCACAACGGAGGCAGCCTTATCAAGAAACTTGACAACACTCGGCAATACGATCCGCAGCGAAATAAAGGACACGTCAATCACCGCTAGTTCAATTCGATCAGGAATTTTTTCTACAGGCAGATATCGAATATTACATCGTTCATGAAGGACGACCCGAGGATCATTGCGAAGCTTCCAATCTAACTGTCCATACCCCACGTCAACCGCGTAGACCCGCTTGGCCCCATGCTGCAACAGACAATCCGTAAACCCCCCGGTAGAGGAACCGACATCCATCGCAACCACGTCAGAACACTGAACGCCAAAAGCATGAATCGCGGCCACGAGCTTGTCACCAGCCCGACTCACATAGGTCGTGGACGGGAGGTCAAGAGCAATCTCGACTGTTTCATCGACAAGCTTTGCTCGTTTATCAATCAAGATCCCCTCAACTCTCACGAGTCCAGCCAAGATATAGCGATGCGCCTGTTCACGACTGTCAGCCAAACCACGAGAAACCAACACATGGTCTAACCGCTGCTTTCTGACAATCTGGGTTGGAGAATTCATGAATTGTTCACTGATCAAAATGGAGATAATGAATCGATAGGATGCATGGAATCTGGAAACGAATTACGACGGCTCATCGGAGGGTTCAGACGTTGTATCCCCCTCCGAGAAGGCTTGAATTCGCTTTTTTCCGTCCTTATCTTGAACAAGAATTTCCACTTTCCGTTCAGCATCATCAAGGACTTTCATGCAGGTTTTTGATAATTTGATACCTTCCTCAAAAATCTTTAAAGACTCATCTAATGGTAATTCTCCACGCTCTAATTCCGTCACAATGGTTTCTAATCGTGCCAATGCCTGTTCAAATTTCTGGGCTGCCATGTCTTCCTCACCTTCCTCGCGTCAGCACGGAATTGTTTCCAGTGCTCAATGATCTTACCCGCCTTCTCAATTTCCTTTATGGGTAATCAGATAGGTTTCGTCCTCACATATGTCACTCGTTATGATAGTTGATGGGGTATCTCAGGACCAGTGCGCCGATTAAGATTGTACGTTTCAACGCTTCTCCTTGATTTCTTCCACAAGACATTTTACCGTCCCATCAACGAATTTGGCACTGACATGGCCTCCTACCGTCACATCGCGAATACTGTTAACAATTTTTTTCCGACTCAAATCCTCGACAATGCTATACCCTCGAGACATCACCGTTAACGGACTCAACGTCTGAAGCATGGCCATTTTGACGTGACTTTGGTGTCTCTTTTCTTTCAATATATTCTGCATGCCTTGCAGCGCCCTGATCCACAGTTGGGGAATAAAACGTTGCCCCGCTTGGGTCTGATGTTGTGGGGTATTCGCTGAAATTTGTGCTGCAAGATAGGTTAACTTCTCTCGAAGCCGTACGTGAAAGTTTCTCACCATGTAGCTAAGACGGGCTTCCATATCATCCACTCGTTGCCCATATCGATACAGCCAAAGGACAGGATCAGGAAGGTCGGATCTGGCAGATTCAGCCTTATGCCGTTCCTGCACCAAACGGTTTTGCATGGACCGTGTCAGTCTATTGCTCAGTTGCATGATTTGGAGAAGAAGGTCCTCGGCAGAGGGAGCCACCATCTCTGCGGCTGCCGATGGTGTCGGCGCACGAAGATCTGCAGCCATATCGGCTAGTGTCACATCGGTTTCATGCCCGACCGCCGAAATCACCGGAACCTTCGATTCGGCAATCGCACGAACCACCACCTCTTCATTGAAAGACCACAAATCCTCAAGAGACCCACCACCCCTTCCAACAATAAGCACATCCACTTCAATCTGCGTGTTCATGGTATGTATGGCGTGAGCTATTTGCTGAGCCGCGCCCACTCCTTGAACCAGGACAGGATGAATGATGATGGACATCATCGGACACCGTCGGTGAACGATATTCAAAATATCATATAGCGCGGCCCCATGACGGGACGTGATAATCCCAATTTTTGATGGAAAAGAAGGAATGGCTTGTTTTCGATGGCGATCGAAAAGTCCTTCTTCTTGTAACGTGGTTTTTAATTGTTCGAAGGCAAGCTGAAGAGATCCGATCCCCTTTGGTTCAACCGATTGGAGAATTAGTTGATAGTCGCCTCGTAGTTCATATGCGGTGACTCCCCCTCGGATGATGACCTCCAACCCCTCTTCAAGAGCAAAGGAAAGATGTTGCGCCACTCCTCGAAAAAGCACGACTCGAATTTGACTCGACTGATCTTTAAGCGTGAAATACTGATGACCGGATGACGGTCGACGAAGATTGGAAATCTGTCCTTCGACCCAAACCACAGGGAATTGGTCTTCCAGGGTGTTTCGGATCTGGCTGGTCAGTTCCGAAACGGTCAGAATGCGGGAAAGGACATTCTGCAAACAACTCGCCCCTTATTCATGAACTTGCAATCGTTGAATACCGATCGCTTTACCGGTCATGGCATCTAATTCAATCAGCGCGGCTCTTAAGACAGCAGGACCTTGGGCCACCTCAAAACGCCTTGGCGTTTGCAAGAGAAATTTTTGAATTACGATATCCGCCTTCATCCCTATAACGGAATTTTGCGGACCCGTCATTCCAATGTCCGTTAAATAGGCGCTGCCTTTCGGGAGGATCTGTTCATCGGCAGTTTGAACATGTGTATGCGTTCCTACCACAGCTGAAACCTTTCCATCCAGAAAATGGCCCATCGCCATTTTCTCGGATGTCGTTTCAGCATGCATATCCACAATAATAGCCTGCGTCTGCTCTCTCAAGCTCGCCACTTCGCGTTCTGCGACACGAAATGGGCAATCAAGAATCGGCATAAACACTCTCCCCATGAGCTGGAGAATGCCGAGCGATTCACCCGAAGCCGTTTCAATAACCATGGACCCGCGACCGGGAACCCCATCAGGGTAGTTCGCCGGTCGAAGTACGCGTGAATCTTTTTGTATGAAATCAACAGCTTCCTTTTTATCCCATGCATGATTCCCGAGCGTAATAACCGCAAGACCTAAATCAAATAAGTCGCTGGCGATGTCTGGCGTAATGCCAAACCCTCCAGCGGCATTTTCCCCATTGCCGATAACCAAATCGACCTGGTGTTGCGCAATGACTTTATGCAGACGCTTCATCATCACGCGCCGACCAGGCTCTCCCACAATATCGCCGACAAAGAGAATGTTCATGGAGAGACGACCACTATCTATCCGTTACTTCGCAAACTCAATAAATCGATTTTCCCGAATGACCGTGATTTTAATTTGCCCAGGATATGTCATTTCCTGCTCAATTTTTTTGGCCAGCTCACGAGAAAGCGTGAAGGCTTCAGTATCATTCAACTCTCCTTGACGCACAACAACACGAATCTCCCGACCAGCTTGAATGGCATAGGCCTTATCAACGCCATTAAATCCGGTGGCTAGCGACTCTAGCTTTTCAAGTCGCTTGACATAGGCTTCGAGTGTTTCACGGCGAGCGCCAGGTCGAGCTGCGGACAATGCTTCGGCAGCAGCAACCAGCACTGATTCAGGGCAAATGGGTTCGACCTGTTCATGGTGGGCAGCAATGGCATTGACAATTTTTTCAGATTCGCCATACTTTTTGGCCATTTCAGCACCGAGCATGGCATGCGTCCCTTCTTCTTCATGACTAACCACTTTTCCAATGTCATGAAGGAGAGCTCCGCGTTTGGCTAATTTCACATCAAGCCCAAGCTCCGAAGCCATAATCCCGCAAATATAGGCTGCCTCACGTGCATGATAGAGATTATTCTGTCCATAACTCGTTCGGTATTTCAAACGCCCTAAGAGTTTCACGATTTCCGGATGGAAGTCGGATAGCCCTACTTCAAAGATGACCTTTTCCGCTTCTTCTCTCATGAGTTTGTCCAAATCACCTTTCACCTTTTCGACGACTTCTTCAATACGGGTTGGGTGAATTCGCCCATCCTGCATCAACCGCTCAAGAGCGATTTTGGCAATTTCACGACGTAGGGGATCAAATCCGGACACGATAACGGCTTCCGGGGTTTCATCAATGATCAAATCGACTCCAGTCGCCGCTTCTAAAGCCCTGATATTTCTCCCCTCTCGACCAATAATTCTCCCCTTCATTCCATCACTGGCGAGTGGAACAACAGAAATAGTCGCCTCATTTACATAGTCCCGGGTAATACGCTGAATGGATCGTGTGACCATTTCAAGCGCTTCTTTATCCGCATTCTCGCGAGATTCATCGAGTATACGTTTACTCACGAGCGCCGCATCCAATCTGGCTTCGCTTTCAATTTCACTCAGAAGCTGACGTTTGGCTTCTTCCACAGTCATACCTGCAACTCGTTCAAGCGCTTGACGATGCTCACGGACTGCTTGGTCACAGGCCGCCTCTTTGCTGGCAATACCCTCTTCTTTCTGTATGAGCATTTTTTCTCGTCGCCGAGATTCTTCTTCTCTTTTTTCTAGGTTTGCATACTTACGATCAAGACCCTCCTCACGTTGAAGCAACTTTTTCTCTGTTGCCTGAAATTCTGAACGTATTTCCTTTTCCCGCCGCTGAATATCGGACTTGGCCTGAAACAGCAGATCTTTGGCTTCAAGTTTGGCATCTTTAATGAGACGCTCGGCATCTTGCTCGGCATTCTGTGCGAGCTGTCGTGTCTGCTCCTCGACTTCAGAACGTTTTGATTCATCCTTGTTTCGTTGCATGACCCCGTTCAAAATAAACCCCAGGGCCAATGCCAGGACGCCAACAAGAACTGAAATTGTGATCGTAGTAAAAATGGCAGCCACCCCCTTCCATACTATCCACACTCTAGAGTGGTGGATTCGTGTGAACGAACGCTACCTATAGTAGTGTCCGCTTAACACGAGAGAATTGTAGTAGAGGAACTGCTAAAAGTAAGGCTGTGCTGGAAAGACTGGCCGTGAAACAGAAGTTTTCGGAAAATCTGCGCTGAGAAAACGTATCCGAGAAAAAGGCCTATCTCGCAGAAAGTCATCAGGAGGATGACTTGGATTATTGACAGGAATGGGCGAATGGGAAAGATTCTGCAGAGGGAAAACAAGTTGATGACGAGGAAAAGCTTTTAATTTTAAATACTTCGTCGACGACTCATTTTTCCACTGAGTTACGATATTCTTCAGGTTGGATACGCAGTAGTTCGCACACTGTCTTCCGAAAACGATCATCAATAGGGTGAAAGACCCCAAAAACTTAGCCATTACCAACACGGCTGCACTTTAATGACAGCCTCCTCCAATTTTCCCTTTTATAACAATAAAAAGGAAGGTAAATTTCCTTAATTTTAATAATCTTACACACCTTTACAGTACCAGAGATAGGCAAGAACTTTCAAGTTAAGCTAATGGTCCCTTGAAATATCAATGGTTGGGAAAACTTATCTTTCCTGCAACACGCAGAATTGCTCAACAACGTACATCGCTGTTAAATAAAGTGGGGATAAACTTCGGTGATACGGACGAGATCAGCTCAAGCGGGGTTGAGGTCAAGCTGATGATCAATATGTTCAAGCAGACTCTGCGTCAACCGTTCGACTTCAACTTCGCCCGCCCGTTGATCGCGTTGATGTTGAAATAACTGATCCGCAATATTGATAGCAGCCAAGATGGCCAATTTCGTGGGCGTTCCTGTTTTCATATTCTGCGTTAATGTTCGCATCTGTTCATCGACATAGCTCGCAAGCTGTTGAATATAGACTTCATCAGCTTCTCCTTGAAGTGAAAAACGCTGACCATAGACTTCGACTTCAATGGGTTTTCTCACGTCATCCCTCCTGGTGGTTACTTGTATTATCAAGAAACTCTAATTCACCAAGGACTTTCTCAATCCGAGATCGTATATTAGTTCGCTCATCCTCCCATCCCTGTGTCAGTTCATCATGCTTTACCATCCGTTCCCGTGCGACCTGAAGTTCTTCTTCTAAAGAGGCCTTGTCATGACGAAGCTCAACGACAAGATCAACCAACTTTCGTACGCGTACTTCTAGAGCTTCTATATTATCCAGACTCATGATCCCCCCTTATCAACATTACTGGATGAATCCACAAATCGGAATATAAAAATTTCAACACATCCTGTCAAGCGAAGCCGCCTGGCAAGAATGCGCCAAAAGCTCTCGATAGACACGATAACTCCCGAGCACTCGTTTGACATATCCCCGTGTCTCACGGTAGGAAATTCTCTCGACAAACTCATCGGGATCAGCTTGAGGGTCCTGAGCAATCCACCTCCGCACCACATGTGGACCAGCATTATACGCCGCAACCGTATAGACAAGATTTCCATTAAATTGCTCTAAGAGCTGTCCCACGTAGGTTGTCCCTAACTGTATATTGGTCTTGGCATCAAATAGGTCATCTTGCTGTGGAGAGGACAATCCTAACTGATGCGCAACTCTCTTGGCTGTTGCCGGCATCAGTTGCATCAGACCACGAGCCCCAACCCGAGACATGGCCCGTGCATCATATAAACTTTCTTCGCGAATGAGTCCTGCAACCAGATAGGGATCTAGGCCAGAAGGTGCGTGCTGTTGAATCGTTGGTATATATCCAACTGGGTACGCTCCATTCCATGCGTAGGACGTTCGAGGAATGAGGTCTTGCTTCAGCTTCTGGCCAAAGTGCCGAATCGCTAAGCGTATCCCAAAATCGTAAGCCCCCGTCTGTTGAGCTAGGGAAATGATTTGAACAAGATTCGCGGTTTTCGACGTTGCACGCTTTGTGACAGCCTTGACCTCCTTTCCAGCCTCTTGCAACAGACCCAACTTCAGTAACTCACGCGCTTTTTGGTAATGCAGGTCATTCACAAGGTCCTTTGATATGGTGGATGACAACGGAGGAGTCTCATGGTTCACTAAACCCACCGTTCTCGTAGCAGCAGGCTGAAGCAAGCGAGCTTTCGCTAATTGACCATAATATGTCAGCGGCTGTACTTCAAACAAATTCCGATAGACCTCTTGAGCCTTCACCGACTGCTGCAACTGGTCATGTATCCGACCTTGCCAATACTGGGCGCGAGTCTGGACATCCGGATCTTTAGAACTCTGCCGTAAGGTTTTTAATGTCGTCAGAACCTTATCGTATTGTTCCTGTTCATAATAGATCCACGTCATTCGCCATAAGGCGTCCTGTCGCCTATTGAGCGAACGTGCAGATTGAACCGCTTGGTGAAATGCATCCAAGGCGGCCTCTGTTTGACCTTGATCGTGCAGCCACACTCCTGCAAAAATATGAAGAAGCGCTTGTCGATCTCTCGATAGTCCCTTGAGGTGGACCTGCTTATGAAGAGCAAGAACTTGAGGACCTTTACTCTGCCGAAGATAAGACCGCGCCAACCACACGACTCCATCCTGACTTCGAGCTGATTGGGAGCGAGATACTCGGTCAAAAACTTTTTCGGCTTTGTCATATTGCTTTAACCGAGCCAATGCCATGCCCAGCTTAAATTCCGCTTCATCATATTTCTTCCCTTTCGGCACCGACTGAAGATATTGTCGAAGCCCGACAATCGCCTTTTCGAATTGAGCAGCCTGATAGAACGCCAGCGTACGCTTGTACTGTTCCTCGAGCGTTGGGGGTCGTTGATTCGATTGAGGTAATTGATCCAGCAGATTCTGGGCTTCCTCACCTTCAGATTTATGGGGAACTTTCCACCAAACCTCTCGAAGTGCCTGCTGCGCATCGTCGAGCTTTCCAAGCTCCAAATGACATTTTCCGATTTCAAGCAATGCTGTTGCCGCTTGTGAAGATTGAGGAGCGCTTCTGATCGCTCGAGAATACCAACGAATCGCCAGTTCACAATCTCCAGACTCACGCCACGCTTGGCCAGCTAACACCAATGCGTCACGTCTCAGTCTTGATTGAGAGCCCCATGTATCCACACCCTCCAACACCTTTGCCGCTTCGTGAGGTCGCTTTGCAGTTAATAACGTTTCTGCCAACCACAATTGGAGATAATCTTGTAAAAGCGGAAAGGCCTCATTCGATTGACGAAAATAGGCAATCGCATCTGCAGGAGACGTGTCTTTCAACATGAGCCCCAGATGAACGCCAGCCCGATGGGCCCAGACTGTTCCAGGAAACTGGGTTTGAACTTTTTTCAAACTGGCGACCGAATAGGACTCTGGAACCACCGAAGCTGGCGTGCGTGCTTCAGGGTTCATGGCTTGGAGAAAACAGGCTTCTGCGCTCTCACACTGCACAGGATACGGTTCAGGAGACGGCAATGATTCGGCAGAAAATGCCGACACCCCCACAAAGACACTCATCAAGACGAGATGAGCGGCTGAGAGAGTTTGCCTTCGGGTAGAACGAATTATCATGCGTATTCTTTCAAGACCATTCAGAGGTCAAGATACCTATATCATTGCTTGACTAGATTCTCTCAAGTATACCGAAGATACGTCTAGCTTCAAGAACAAATCGTCTCAAAAAATCGAACAAAATATCCACGACAGCCTAAGAGCTCAGAGACTGTGGGTAAAAGGGCAAGCAAGTAGCGATCAAACGAGAGAATAATTTACCCTGCAAAACATCACACCAGGGATTGTCTTACGGTCAATCCAACCAAGAAGACACCAGAGAAGGGTCCTGAGGCTCAGAAGCCAAGCTCACAGGTTGATACCAGCATTTTTCTAACGACGATGTCACTCGATAGGCCTCTTTATCCTTTTCTTCATAGAAAAACTCGGCATGCTTGGACACATCAGAAATTTGCTCAGGACATTCCTTGTTTTCACTTAACCCTCCCAAACGACGATCCCGAGCTTGATAATCTATTAAGGCCATCAGTAATTCTCGACGACTAAAATCGGGCCAAAGCGTTTTGGTGAAATAAAGTTCTGAGTAAGCAATCTGCCACAACAAAAAATTACTCACACGCGACTCACCACTCGTTCGGATCACTAAATCTGGGTCAGGCAAATCTGCAGTGGAAAGGTATTGAGCGAACTGAGCCTCGTTGAGACTGTGGCGGTCAACCAGCCCCTTCTCAGTATCTCGTACAATCTTATTAACGGCCGAAAGAATTTCATCTCGCCCACTATAACTGAGTGCGAGTGTCAGCGTGAATTGATCAGCAGCCTGAGTCGCCCGCTCAAGTTCACGAATCATGATTTGGACGGGCTTCGGCAATAACTCTATACGACCAATCACTCGAAGGCGGACACCCTCTTGAAGAAATTGCCGACAATGTTGCTGAAAAAACTCCGTAAAGAGTTCCATCAGCAGCGCCACTTCCTCTTGTGGTCGCTTCCAATTTTCTAAAGAAAATGCATACAAGGTGAGAGCAGGAATCCCAAGGTCTCGACAGAGAAGCACAGTTTCACGTGCTGATTCCACGCCGGCGCGATGCCCGGCAATACGTGAATACCCGCGCTCCAAGGCCCACCTCCCATTCCCATCCATAATAATCGCGACATGCTGGGGGAGCGCATCAATGCGTAATTGATCCGCTAATATTTCTGCTGAATTATGCACTTTTTCAAGATCAGCTTGATACATAGACGTTCCTATTCGAATTCATATCTCACTAATGAATATATTGATCGAGGGATTATAATCATAACACCGCACGCGGGATGACCCTTCTATGGATACGTCGAAATCCCACTGACATTCAAGAAATTAGTCCATAAACAAACAACACAACTCCGACGAGCAACGCAAAACCAAACAGCAATTGAAGCGCAGTTTTTTTACCAGATGTCAGCGTATGCCATTCTTCGTATAACTCTGACAGCCATTGATTCTTCACAGGTTGATGACGTTGTCGAGCATCTTCTGAAACACTGACTTCTTTGAGTTCAACGGTAGGGGAAGGCTCAACCACCTGGGGTTCAAACACTTGTTGAGACGCAACCGGAGAACTTTCTTCTTTTTCTTGGAGAAGAATGGCTTCAGGAGCAGATGGGTTCATCTTTCCGCAATGAGGACAAGATAACGCGTAATTGGACATTTCCCCATCGCATTGAAGACAAGAAATCATGGCCATCTGATCGTTCCTTCCGCACGACCGGACATATTCATTGATGACATTGCCCCGTTTCGTGTTTTCACCCGACAGATCTCACATCAACCGTATTTACCGTGTACCAATCACTTTGGCGTCCAGAAATTCTGATTGATGGTTACGGTGTTGCGAGTGCATCTTCAGTAAGCGGCACAATGACCTTAATGGGCTCTTGAATCGGTCTCTGATGTGCTAAATGCATCAGATGCATCAACAACCCATCCGTCAATTGCTGACCTTTACTGACGATAATTTTCCCCACCTCGTCCCGAACACCTTCGGCAAGAATCATCCCTGCCCGTAACCCATCTAAAGACAACTCCATGATGGTGTATTTTCTCTCTTTCGCAAATGACTGCTTCAGGGCGTCGAGTAAGATGGGGTCATACCATCCTTCACGCTTCCATAATTCTTGCAGCACCGTCTCCTGGTCCATTCCGCCAATATCTAACGTGTCAAAATCCAAGACCACCTTAAGCATACGCGCTTCAACAGGAATTTCTCTTCCCTGATTAGAGAACTCGAGCGGCGGTCCACTACCATCAAATCGTTTCTCTTGAAAACGAACGATTTTGGCCACCTCCTCCATACGCGGAATAGCGGCAAGCAAATCCCCACCAATTTGCGGATGCTTGGCAAAGAGTTCGTCTTCTTGGGCGGTTAACAGTTCACCGCGATATTTCTTTCGAAGCACCTCCTGCGGCATCGTGACCGTCCCAATTTGAGAAAGCAGCGTCGCAGTCTCAAGAAGCCACGTACACTCCACCCCCATAGGCCGCGCCATCCCCTTCATATATCGCTGAATACGCGATGTCCGACCAAACGCTTCCGGATTCGATAATGAAAACACTTCAATAAGACTCTTTAAACACCCATTAAGTGTCCGCTCCAGAATATCTCGCTCCGTTCGCAAGAGCCGGTGATGCTCAAGACCGGCCTGAATCGTCTCAAGTAA
>BQIX01000052.1 GCA_021604145.1 Nitrospirales bacterium | reverse complement strand
GAATGAAGATCTCTCGCAATTTGCCTATATTGCCTCTCATGATCTTCAAGAACCGCTTCGAACGATTCACGGATTTACCCAGTTGTTGGCCGACCGGTACAAAAATCAATTGGACGAACAAGCGAAGGAGTATATCGGTTTCGTGACCGACGGAGCCGCACGCCTTCAAGTCCTCATTCAGGATCTCCTCAAATATTCAAGAATCCAATCCCAAGAGGTCAGAATCCTTCCGGTCAATACCCAACATGTCGTGACTACCATTCTGCAGCAACTACAGACGGTCATCCAGGAACAACAGGCACGCATTACCCATTCACCCCTACCCACCATTTCTACTGATGAAGAACTGTTCCACCGTCTTCTTCAAAATCTTGTCACCAACGCGCTCAAATTTCGCGGATCGGATTCACCGCTCATACACATTTCAAGTCAAGAAGATGCGGACCAGTGGGTATTTATGGTAAAGGACAATGGAATTGGCATTGAATCAGACTATTTTGAACGAATTTTTCTCCCATTCAAACGACTCCACACCCGAGAAGAATATCACGGCACCGGGATTGGCCTGGCTATCTGCAAGAAAATCGTCGAACGTCAAGGTGGGCGTATTTGGATAGAGTCAGAGATCGGGAAGGGAAGTACATTCTTATTTTCAATTCCTAAATCCCGCAAGGCGGACCATGACGAATCCCATTGAAATTTTGTTAATCGAAGATAGTCCTTCAGATGTCCGACTCACCCAGGAAGCCTTTCAGACGGCACGCATCTATAACACGATTCATGTCGTGCAAGACGGCATGAGCGCCATCAATTTTTTACAGCAGAACGCTCCATACGAAAAGGTACCGAGGCCGGATTTGATTTTATTGGACTTAAATCTCCCCAAAAAAGATGGGCGAGAAGTGTTGAAAGATATCAAAAGTGATTCGAGTCTTCGACAGATTCCACTGGTGATTTTGACAACATCCTCCGATGAAGAGGACGTGATGAAAAGCTATGATCTCCATGCAAATGCATATCTCGTCAAACCCATTGACGTTCAAAGTTTCATTAAAATGGTTCAATCGCTTGAACAATTCTGGCTTTCTTTCGTCAAACTTCCTCCGAAAAAGTTTTCATGTTAGACGATAATACATCGACCACTCTCTCTATTCTTTTAGTCGAAGATAATACACCTGACGCCCGAATGGTGCAGGAGCAGCTTACAAACACGGCAACACAGCACTCCTTTTCAATCACGCATGCTCGGACACTTCGTGAAGCGTTAACGTTTCTTCATACGACCTCCTTTCATGCCATCCTCCTGGATTTAAATCTTCCTGAATCTAACGGCATGGAAACGCTGAAGCAAATCCGGAGGACGAATGCGTCAACCCCTATCGTCATCCTCACGGTGAACGAAGATGAACCTCTGGCACTTGAGGCTATCAAGTTAGGCGCTCAGGATTATGTTCCCAAATCTCAAATGAATTCCGGACTCCTGCCACGCACGTTACATTACGCCATTGAGCGTGTCCGAAACGACCGTGTACGCGGGGAGACTGAAAGGATGTATCGGCTATTTGTTGAAGGAGCCACCGGATTGGCGTTTATCCTTCTAGACGTGAATGGACAGATTATCCATTGGAACGAAGGCGCACAACGACTGTTTGGCTATTCGGATGAAGAGGCATTGAATAGATATTTTTCTTTTTTATTTCCTCAGGAGGATCAGAACCTTAACCGCCCAAACGCTGAATTGCGCAGAGCCGAGGCCGATGAAAAAGGCGATGACGACAATTGGCTCATCCGTGCAGATGGAACACGTTTTTGGGCCAGTGGTGCCGTCACGGCCGTTCGTGACAGCCAAGAACAACTCATCGGATTCGCAAAGGTCGTTCGAGACAAAACTTCAACAAAAGAAGCCAATGACAAACTGGCGGAACTCAATCGAACTTTGGAAGAGCGGGTCAACACACGAACGCAAGAGTTGGTCCGATATCAAGATCGATTACGGGCTATGGCGGCAGAACTCACCATCACGGAACAACGGGAACGGCGCCGGCTCTCCACTGATCTGCACGATTACTTGGCACAGCTTCTGGTGGTCTGTCGATTAAAATTAGGCCAATGCCAATCGCGCCAGGAGCCAGAAAGTATCATGAAAGCGCTTCGTGAAGCCGATGACCTCTTGGATCAATCGTTAACCTACACACGAACACTCATCAGCCAAATCAGTCCCACGTGCCTCTATGAATTCGGTCTACAAGCCTCTCTCTCATGGTTAGGATCTGAAATGAAGAACCAGGGGTTAACGGTTCATGTCCATGATGAGAATAGGACACTCAGCCTTCGAGAGGATCATGCGGTATTAATTTATCAATCCGTTCGTGAACTGTTATTTAACGTCTTAAAACATTCAGGAGTCAACGAAGCCACATTGACAGTCTCTATTCCCAATGATACGCACCTGCAAATTGAGGTCAAAGATTTTGGGAGAGGATTTCCTCACCTCACCGAAGGCGATAATCATCCAAGGGACAAATTCGGCATCTTTAGCATCCGGGAACGAATTGAGGCTTTGGGTGGAAAATTCCTCATCACTTCGACCTCTGAAGATGGATCCCACGTAATGTTGCAGATTCCACTCGACGAGGAGGAAGACAGAACAACGCAGGACCACAAACGCCCGACGTCTGTTCCGGATACTGCAGCCTCTTCAATTCGCGAGTCTTCACGAGATACGATTCGCATCCTCATCGTCGACGATCACAAAATGGTTCGAGAGGGATTTTGTTTTATCTTAAATGCTCAAGAAGGTTTCGAAGTGGTAGGAGAGGGGGAGAACGGAGAACAGGCGATCGTTCAAAGTCGTTCCCTTCAGCCGGATATTATTATTATGGACTTTCAAATGCCTAACATGGATGGGTTGGAAGCGACCCGAAGAATAATCCGTGAAAGACCGGAAACCATTGTGATCGGACTATCTGTATACGATTCGGCCGAGGTTGCGCAATGGTTTTTAGACGCGGGAGCAAAGGCGTTGCTCACAAAAGGTGGGCCCGCTGATAATTTAATCAACATCATTCGTCAATATGCGTCTCGATGATGTTGATCTTTATTAGGAAGATTTTGTGAGCTTGCTGAAAACTTAATCCTCAACTAACGAATTTCTACCAAATCCTGACCTCACAGCCAGTTGACCTTCGATCCCCTCACATCAACTCTACCGCCTCCAGGTCAATCGAAAATCTAACCTAAAGCAGCCATGACCATTCACCGGTTATTTGACAACCTTGCCAAGCTCCTCCTCTGAGATGAAATACCCACATCCGGACGAATACGCCATATCTTCTTGAAACCATAACCTTCTGTCCTAAACCTTCTGTCTGAAATTGACAACTCGCATAAATTAGGTCTTTGCAATTAAGTATTTTGTCGCAAGGGGTAATGACAGTGGTCCAGATAGCGAAATTATCTACAATACAAGCTGATTCGTTTGATCAGTCATGTCTAGAATGCAAGATCTTGATAAACGAAGGAGGAGTGACGATGCATTACAAAATTAGTTCGATTCATCAACAAATCGTACTCACCATTACGCCAGATGCCATTATTCATGCGAACCATCTTCAACAAACCAAATTATTAATGGAGCACACAATTTCATCTTCTGTTTCTTTCATTGTTTTGGACTTGCAGGCTTTAGCATCAATTGATTGGGTTGGAAGTCGAGTCATTTACCAATTAATTTATGAAAGTCAGAAAAACGGAAAATCTGTGTTTCTCTTACATATTCAAGCTTCCCTTGAAGCAGATCTTCAGGAAAGAGGAATCCTGAAGGTCGCCCACGCGATGAAAACCGGAGAAGAGTTGACTCAGGCCATACGAAAAACATTATACAAACGCAAGAATGTAACGATGTACCCACAGCAAAATGCCCCGGCCAGCAGGACTCGGACCGTCTCGCTGATATGAAATCGTTTCCCACACATAGCCGATTTAGGTATGTTAAGAAATGGAATGACCCTTCAGACAAACATATCGCCTATATCAATCTCCAATGTCACTCACCAGTTCACGCCTAGCAGGGTGCCCCTCTTATATAGTCTGCATATATTTGGATTGATCAATTGTGTTGTCTGCCTCCATGCATGTCCTAACCACCGGCCTACCCTCTTGACCCATCTCTCTGAAACCTCGAATTCCTCCATGACATCGCCAACCAGGGCACCCCGGATTTAAAGCAAGGGTAAGTGACAGTACTGACCGGAGAGACTATTCGCTATCTTCATCTCACAAGGCAACGAACTGTTGCCTGCCATACTGATAATTTCATTACATTATTCTCTCTGTCGGTAAGGAGGCTCCCTTGAAAACCCTTAATCCATCAACCCACATGATGATTCAGACTCCTGAAGAATTCAAACTGTGTGTGCCTGCACATTTTCCTCATTTCTTGGAACGATCGTCTAAACTCATTCGTCGCATTCTCCAAGACATGGGACAATGGTCAGACAATATGGCACATGAAAAACTGCTATTACGACTCTCGTTCAATCTCGTTGAAAAATTCATTGAGTATTGCCCATCTCAACTACCCTGTCGACCATTGTTGCTTCTCGACGGATATATCTCGAAATATTTTGGAAGGCCTCAGGAACAAAAAGTCCTCACCACATCCAATCAACTGATGTATCGATATCTTGACGGCCTATTGAATCGAGCTGTCATCAGCCGTGATGCACTCATTGGGCTCTACTACCATTTGTATGGACTACGCCCTCGTGAGGTCCGGACCCTCTTAGGAATAGAAGAAGAGCAAATGCAACGAATTTATAAAAACTTCAGACGATGGAAGCAGAAAGGGTGGTACCTCGCCATGGAAGAGGTCGACTTGACGGAAAAAGAAATAAGACACTTACTGAATAGTCAAATCGAACACCCTGAATCCTTCAATGCCCAAGCCAGAGAAAGTCTGGAAATTTTACTGCCGTTTTATCGAAAAAGTGATCCCCCACACTACCCTTGCCTCACAAAAACGAAGTGGAGGGAAGTTTTTACCGAAGGATATGGCTATGATTATAAAATGTGGCATTTACCTTTGTGCCTCACATGTCTACACGAGGTTGTCGGATTTGGACATGATTTTTGCCTCCCCACCGATTTACGCCTCAACCTTCATGTATTCCCCTACTCGATCAATGAAGATGAAATGTTTTTTCAGCACATCAAACGTTCCAAAACTCGCGACACGCGCACCACGCAACAACTTCATATCCATCCGAGACTGCAAGTCGCATGAGAGTGTGAATATGGCTACTCACGAGAAAAAAGTAATTGGCCAGTCAATAATTTGTCGGAAAATAAATAAGCTCTAAGAAGGCGTCCCGGAACAATCTTTTATTCACGGGCTTTTCAAAGGTGTAAGAAGCGCCAATGATTTGAGGAAATTTGATCACATCGATGTGGGGAGTATCTCGAGCGGAACATGTCGCAATAATGGGAGGATGATGGTCATACGCAGTCACTTCGGAAATCATTGATAAGCCATTCTGATGAATCGAATAATTAACAACAACAAGATCGATGATTTGATTGTTTAATATTCGCATACCTTCAGGCAGACTCCAGGCCCGCAGTACTTCCAACCCGAAGCTATCAGGCAACCAGTCAAGCAGTTCATACAGATTAAGATCTGAACCAAACAGAAGAATGGTGCACATGAATGCCTTTCATATATACGACTATGACTGGATAGCACAAATCTGAAAATTATTAAGGTTTGATTATTTCACATATTGAATCACGGACAAAAATTCTTTCCTCAACGGCAAGTTATGCGGCGGATCATGACTTATCAATACTCATACATTTGATTTTACAATCGTTCATATATGCAGAAAGTTAAGGTGAGCACATTGGCGTATAGCAACATGCTCAGGTTATCGCTTCCGATACGAGAAATTTTTGTTTGATACGTTTATATCGAAAAAAGCGCTTTACCAATATTGGGGTTTGCCGTAATGCTCGTAGAGACTCACTTCATAAACTTGGTCAATTGGAACCAATGGATCGTACTCCGGCGACTCTTGAATAGATTGTTTGCTGACATCGACCTCTATCCATTGCTCTGTCCAATTTATGGATTTTCCCCACATCGGGCTGATCAACACTTTTCTACCGGCTAACCACTTCGCGGTATCAACGACAAAATATCGTAACATCAAATCTGTATCATCAACGATAAAATTTACAACTTTTCCAATTTCACCGTCATTGGCCAATAACGAAAAATCTTTCAGACCATTTGTGCTCGTCAGGATTCCGGGAAAGACCGACATCTCATTTTCATTGACAGGGTAATAGGGTGACCAGCTATAAAATGAACACATCTCTCGTTCTTTTCCCCAGGAGAGAGGCTGATTAATTTCAAATTCTGGACTCGCTTTTGCCTGTGCATGACTGACTAACGCAGGATAGGCACTTGTTTCACGTTTTAATGGTGACAAACATTCCTTTGCAATAAGCAAATGTCGACCTTCCAACCAATTTCCCGTATTGGCTGCTACGTAGTGAACATTCCAAGTTTGATCATTGAAGTACACATCTGCCACGGTTCCAATCGTTCCGTCGGTACCCTCCACAACATACGTTTTCATTTTGTTGAAGTCTTGCAACATGCCATGCTCCTTTCTTTGATGTCGAAATCTGCCATCACGATCCTTTCACCGCGTATTAGTAGCACTTAGAATTGTGCATTTGTTTATCCATACCCTCAATTTTGAATATGACGACTGCATGTTTGGATATCTTCAGGCACAAAAAAATATGATGATCGTGAACGTCGGCCTATGGTGTACTATTCCGAGGAATCACGCCAATAGACAAATCAGCTTGCTCAAGAATGGAAATGTCTATGAAGTGCAACGTAAGGGAAAATAAGAAATCACATGCCGCTTCATGAGGGGGCAAGCCTGTGATGAGAGATTAAAAAAATCAGTAATACCATTGCTGTGAAAATCACTGGCAGACAATATTTTTTAAGCAGTGCGGAATACGAGAAAGGGAAGCAATAGAGTGGACCGTGGGAATACAATTTAGGCCAGAGAGATTTTCATATACATGATTCGCCCTGGCCTAAATGAAAATCCTACAGACTATTAATTCCAGTAAGGATCATATCCATAATATTTATGAATGCTCTGTCCCCACGTGACATCAGCCATGTCCGGCCAGTTATCTTTATCAAAACCCGGGGCCTTCTCTAATGTTTCCTTTGACACATCTAATATAAAGACTTTTTCTTCCTGGACAACCTGGAATGCCTGCCAGGGAATGGCAAATAGCTTATCTCCCATACCCAAAAATCCACCAAACGACAGCACGACATAGGCGATTTTACCGTCCGAAAGATCAATCATTAACCTTTTAATCTCACCGAGATCTTCTCGTGACGGATTTTGAACCATGGTGCCCGTGATTGAATCTACCGATAATACTGCACGGTATCTGAGTAGCCATAATTGTCTCCTTAGTGTGTAGGTAAAAAAACAATTTCACAGACCGTAGTACCAGGTCTCCGGAGACTCTATACCTACAAGGAACCCTTGCCTCCTACATATTAAAAGTTCTTTTTATCGCCCTGTGTTACAGGCAAAAGCATTTACCAGAAGGACCACGAACAAATTTCGACCTCAGATGGCATTCATAACTTAGGCTAAACCCCCAATTAATTAATCACAGATTTTCCTAGAGAACAAAATGTCACATTTTCACGGTGAGCACGTCACTAACGGTGTCTTCCAATATTTCCACAACATGATCCACACCACCCTTTATTCACACAGAAAAAACCTCTTGTAACTTTTTAGAACAGCAGATGTTCTTGCTCCATCTCGGCATCTACCGGCTATTTGCAACCTGTGCCTCAGAGTCCAAGGATTCAGATAGATCTCCTAGGGTTTCAGCCAGTTGTTTCTTGAATTTGAACAGGTAAAGTGAATTCGAAGGTTATGTAAAAAATTTATTACTTCTTCACTCACCCAAAACCTAAAGGAGGTAAACGTGATGTTTACTCAAGACCAACTGGCCAAATCGTTCATGCTGGCGGGCATACCGTTTTTGGCACTTCCTCTAATAGCACAATCCGGAATGTCCGGAGATCGATCTCATCAAGAAGACAGATCAAGATCGTATTCAGAAGGTAGGATCGTACAAGGAGAATTACTTAGAAAAGATGGAGATAAATTGACGCTCCAAAGTCGAAACGGAAATCGTGTCTCATTTCGGATCAATGATGAAACGAACAAATTATGTCCAGGATCGAAAACATCTCAAAGCTCTCAGGACTCCTCAAGTAGTTCTGGCTCAATGAGTCAAGGGTCTTCAATGTCAGAATCGAGCCAAAGCGGGCAAGGCTCTACCAATACATCACAGGACCAGGGCTATTCGTTTGGAGATTGTAATTTCCAGAGTGGAGATTCTATCAAAGCCAAAATAAATCAGAAAGGTAATGCGACGTATGTAAGATCCAGGGGATACAGTGGTGATGAAGATTATTTCGAGGCGGGTCGATCGGGTGAAGATTACTTTGTATTACCAGCAGGTCAGCTAGGCGGGCTGGATATTTCCGATAAGGATGCTCAATACACAGTAAAGACCAAAAATGGAGAAAAAGTTGGTCATATCTATCGACTTGTTAACAACAATCAGGGGAATCCTTCCTATGCCATCATCCGAAAGTCTGAAGGACAACTTATCTCTGTTCCCTGGCAGGCCTTGGAAGGTCAAGGGAATAAAACCTTCAAACTCGATGTGACGCAAACGCAATTGGGCAATCTCCCAATGCTGGAGGAGGGAGATGATACCGTTCAGCACGTTCAACAACATTGGGACTTAACGAAGCAGCAGGAAGAGGAACGGATGGCGAACTACTACGAAGACCGGGAACGATCTTATAAAGCCCCTCTTTCCCCGGGGGACCGAGAGCGACGACGAGCAAGAGAATCTGTTTACGATTACGACGATCAACGCGCCTATCGAGGATGGTTTGCCGGCCAAGACAGGATACAAGATCGTCACATGAATCAACCGGAACGCTATCGCGGCACTGATCGTGAATTTCGTCAACCCTATTCAGATAATGGCCGCGATCGAAGAGAGCGACGTGATTCTGCGTACAATTATGACGATCGACAAGCCTATCGGGGATGGCATGCCGGCAAAGATAAAATTGAAGATGAGCACATGAACCGACCATCTGATCGTGATTTCCGGAATCGAAGAAGTCAACGGTCCGTGTTCTCTCAAAGTCGAGACAGGAATGACGATTCCGGCAGCACATACGAACGCTACCGAGAACGCCGCTCTTCAGATGACGACAGAGATTACGATCCGAGACCAAGTCGTTATCAACGATAATAAAAAACGCGTTGGCCTCTAAGCCTGTAACGGCTTAGAGGCCAATCCAATGGTAAAAAGAAATTGAATGAGTAGATTTCTGCTAATGACAGCGACGTGTTTGTTTTTGTCAGCCCCAGGGGCTTCAACTTTTGGAATGGATTCTGGCATGTATCAACAAAATTAGGGACCTCAAGAATCCCAAGGGATACAGCAATCTCTTGCCATGAATATAGATGCAGAATCCTCCTCACACACCTCCGAAGATTCAGAACGCCAACAAAGATTACGTCCCGGTGATGCAGGCAAAAAGGGAGTCACGTCAATATTCGGCAATCACAGCTTACCTAGAGGAGCAGCTTCTCAACATAGAGGAACGGGAGTACAACAACCCCAATGACAGTGTATATGCAGATAACTATGACAGTTCGATGTGCTGAAAACCCAAAATCATCTGGAAGCCTCCGCTTACCATAAGAAAGCTTCCTGAATTTCTTCCTACCATTCTCATCGATATCTACTCTGACACCGACCAGTCTCCCTAATCATTCCCCCGAGACAATTCCAGACACTCTAAGCTGTCATAAAATAGGGACGATATGTTCCACTCTTACTAACCAGCCTGCCAAACTCATGTCCTCAGAGCAGCGGGAGAGGGTGGTTTTATCCTTCCTCCATTTCTTCGATACGATCATGACGTGTTCCCCACCATATATAATACAGCCCCTTCCGCTTTGAATATCTTTTCAATCCTAAAACCACCAAACTAGGGTTATTACCAGTTTTTTCCTTCCATAAATCATGCTATTTACTCAAGATGATCGAAGGGAAATTCGGAAATATACTATGAGAGCCTAGAGTGATAACCCAGTCGCTATATAGTCATTCTGACAAAATCTTACATAGAATTAGAAGAAGTTATTTCAGACAAGGAATCAGCATAATCCATTTTCATTTGTACTTATTTTCATACGATACTCAAGATTATTTGGGAGGACTTGGTGATGAGTAATTTTGGGGGAGAGAAAAGTGAGACAAATGCTCAAAGCTCGAGAAGACGGTATACGTCTGCACCATCATCGTATGTGTTAGAAACTTCTCTGGATGAAGAGTGGGAAAAACAGAGATTGAAAACCCAAGGACGTAGGCGCCCTTCACACATAACAAATGCTGTAGACCAAGAGCGTCAAAGAATGAATAAGCAAACACAAGATTAAACCATCTCTGAGAGCTAGGCTTTCCACTAGGGGATGGTGATACCCGCAGATTCCAAGGCCAATAACATATCCATTAGCTATCAAACCGTTGAGCTTACATTACTTGGAGTCAATGTTCCGGATGCGTTGCCTCCCAAGGGTTTCGTGCAGTGCCGTTATCCTAGAAATCCCGTCATACTTACTATAAGTTTGGTCATGTCTCACAGATTATCTCAGAGTCAGGAGGTCCAACATTGTCACATATTTACAAATTAGTTGAATTGACAGGAAGCTCGTCAATATCCATGGAGGATGCCATCAATCAAGCCATTGGCAAGGCTTCGGAAACCGTTCGACATATGCGATGGTTTCAAGTCACCGAGACACGTGGAGATATCGTGGACAACAAAGTCGCCCATTGGCAGGTGACAATAAAGGTCGGCTTTACGCTCGATGAGTAAAAATTATAGACCCACAATGATTGAGATAATATTACACAATTGTATGGACCTCACATGGAACAACGTTTATTACACCGCAACGTCGTGGTGTTAGTCGAACAACTTTATGAAGACTTAGAATTGTGGTATCCCGTGCTAAGGTTGCGAGAAGAAGGTGCCACCGTGCTCATCGCTGGTACGGGAACGGCAGAGTATCAAGGAAAACATGGCTATCCAGTCACGGCAGATATGAGAATTGAAGATGTACAAGTAGATGATTTTGATGCCGTGATTATTCCTGGTGGATATGCTCCAGACCATCTCCGTCGAAATCCTTTAACTCTTTCATTGGTACGAGAAATGGCGGAACAGGAGAAAGTTATCGGGACGATTTGCCACGCGGCATGGGTCGCGATCTCAGCAGGAATTGTGAAGGATAAACAGATGACTTGCTTTTATTCCATCAAAGACGACCTTGTCAATGCTGGCGCAAAATATATCGATACTGAGGTGGTTCGAGATGGCACTCTGATTTCTTCTCGTCAACCCTCAGACCTTGGAGTATTCTGTCGAGAAATTATTCAGGCTCTCTCGGAAAAAACAACCAAAACATCATAAGCCGACCTATTGTCCGAAGATCGGCACTCTAAAACCTGAGAGTGGTTCTGGCGACAAGCTGACTGTCTCGCATTCTCAATGAGGTTTTCACATGACGGATGAACCCACCTACAAGAAACGAGAAAAAAACCGAGGTAAGGAATTAAAAGATTATTGGCCCCTCATGTCTTTGATTTTGATTGCGGCGTCGGCGGGATATGCTCTCACACTGCATACGCAAGGCGGTCTCATGAATTGGATGCATTACTTCATGGGAATTTTCCTCTGCTGTTTTGCCATGTTGAAAATGTTCAATCTTTCTGCTTTTGCTGATGGATTTCAGATGTATGATCTCATTGCGACTCGAAGTCGAGCCTATGCCTACGTCTACCCATTTATTGAGCTTGGATTAGGGTTGAGTTTTCTCGCCTTTCTCGCGCCAACCATGACGTATACCGTCACCATCATTGTCATGGTCCTAGGGACATTTGGAGTCGTCTCTGCGTTGCGACAAGATCTGGATATTAATTGTCCTTGTATGGGTTCGGTTCTTGACGTCCCCTTATCAACGGTGACCCTGACTGAAGATCTCGGGATGGGAATTATGGCGGCCATCATGTTGATGACAACAACGAATGTCTTCTAATCATTGCTCGATGGATTGTACCCAGTCTCCACAATACGGTTTCACAATGCCATGTCACATAATCAGCCAACTTAGATTCAACGTCTCTCCTTATATAGCATGAACGCGATGTTGTCAGAACTATAGATGATAATTTAAATATGAGAATCTTCAATATTTCACTTTAGGCCAATACGGCCTCAAGCTTTATCCGTTCATTGAACAGAGTCTAGTCGTATCACTTCAAAACCAGATAGAGTGCCCCACCAATATACAGCAATAGGATAGAGAAGCTTTCGAATCCAATATTCGCAATCCCATGTTGCTCCCTCCGAATTAATCCCATAAGGAGAATGCTCGTCATGATGATGGTTAATCCCATAAGAAAAATTTGATCAGGAGTGATCACATGATAAATAGACCCAGGCTGATAGGCGACATCAGAAACCGCAACGAGAAGTGAATCAAATGCATTCCCACCGAGGATTCCCCCGAGAGCCAGCGTTAACGCCCCTTGCCGGACCGCAACAAGGGTCGTGACTAATTCAGGAAAAGACGTGGCAATCGAAGTGAAAAGTGCACCGACCAGAGTCTCTGACAGACCCGTAATTTGAGACAATGCAATCCCTGATTTGGCAATAAACCAACCCCCAAATCCAACGATGATCGCAGTGGGGATGAATTGAGCCCATAATCGCCAGAGAGGAATATGTTGGTCTCTCAAATTGTCAATCTGGTCTTCACGAGTTTCCGATGTTTGTCGAGGTCGCCACATCGGATTTGATTGGACTCGAAAGACAAGATAAAGCCCGTATACATACACTCCAAACATGAGGGGGGTAATAGGATGAATAACAAACCACTCATAATTTGGCATCATGGCTGCTAGAATCGGGAAGGCTATTAACACGATAGCGAGTGTGCCTTGCATGACGTTAGCAATTGATGCCGCCGCATGTTCAAGGTTGGCCTTTCGATACGTAAAGTCAGCCATAACTAAAAATACCGTTTGTGCGGCTACGCCGCCCAGGGCAGTACTCACTGCCAGTGGGGCATGTCCTTGCCTTGCAGCTGTGATCGTCGCACTTATTTCTGGAAGGGAAGTCATCGCGCCAAGAAGAAAGGCTCCTGTTAACGCTTCGCCTAAACCTGTCCGATCGGCAAGACAATCAGCCAATACCGTTAAACGGTACCCCACGGTCGCAATCACAGCAGCGGAAATGACAAAAATTACAATACAGGCCGAAAGACTCCATCGAGCAGAGTCCGTCACCAAGGCAAATTCATCCATGTAGAAAGAGTTCAGTCGTATGCTTCTAATTGAAAACCGTTTAGGTAAGCAACGCGTACCATCTGTATGAGTTACTTGAGCACCCCCACTTACTATATGGAATCGGCGGGATTTTGAAACCTCTTATAAACCCTAGAATATGGGTTCGTCCATATCGTTGCTATCACCTGCAGACATGAGAGAGATTTTCCCAGCTCATGTTAGCACTAACCATATGGGCCGAATGATTACCCAACATTCATATGAGCAAGCATTGGTCTTAAGACTTTGATAAGGGTTTTTTCTCGATAAGACGTTCACCTGGCTTGTAGGTGACGTAGTACCACAGCCATTCCATCGTGACGCGAACACGATCAAACCCAATAAGATAAAAAATATGAACGACTGACCAGAGTAACCAAGCGCCGAGACCAGAAAAATTTTTTCCTCGGAGCTCCGCCACCGCTCTGGCTCGCCCCAATGTGGCCATTTTCCCTCTATCGTGATAATGAAAATCTTCACGCTGTCCAAACGGAGTACGATTCTTGACAACATTGGCGACATAACGGCCCTGTTGCATGGCGA
>BQIX01000051.1 GCA_021604145.1 Nitrospirales bacterium | reverse complement strand
GAGTTTGAAGCGTTCGGGCAAAGTCATGAAGTGTTGATCGGAGCAGATCATCGAGACATGAATCAAGATTTTGTGAACGCATATCTGGCTAGCGGCCTCGGTATCGATAATGTCTTTAATCCGGCCAATAACTTTCAAATCACCTCTGATGCGGACTTACGTGCTCGCGGAAGCAGCTTTAACCCGCGGACAGTGGATTTGATACAGACGGGGTTGTTTGGTCAACTGGTTGTTCGTCCGATCGAAGCACTCACAGTGGTGGCGGCCGGACGGTATGATTGGGCAGATGTGACCAATAAAGATGTGCGCACCAACGAAACGCGGAATGGAGAATCCTCGGAGTTTACCGACCGGGTAGGTGCAAGCTATGAGTTGCTTACGGATCTTCATGTGTACGCCGGGTATGCGCAGTCATTTCAAGTCACTCCTTTTCGGCGCACACTGGATGGGGTCCTAGTCGAACCGGAGACCGGTGATAGTTATGAAGTTGGCGCGAAGCTTGATCTCTTTGACGGGAAACTGTATATGTCCACAGCCCTGTTTCGCGCCTATCGGGAAAATGTGGCCGCTTCCAATCCAGGCAATCCCGGGTTTTCCCTCACAGTCGGGGAGCAACGCCATCAAGGCATCGAGTTTGACGTCAACGGGCAACCCGTACCCGGATTGAATCTCACAGCCAATGTCTCTTATATCGACGCGGAAATTACGAAAGATACGAATGCCAATCTGAAAGGAAGCGTGCCGACAAGAGTGCCACGGTCCTATGTGGGGCGAGTGTTTGGGACATATGAACTCCAGTCGGGACCCCTTCAAGGGATGGGGTTTGGGGGCGGGGTGTTTTTTCATAGTGGCTTCGAGTTGACAGCTCCGAACCGATTCGGAACGGCTCCGTACCAACGGGTGGACGCTGTCGTGTTCTATCGACCACCGAAGAAGGTCTATGATTTTACGATCAACGTGCGCAATCTGTTAGATAAGACCTATATTGAGGCACCAGGAGGTTTAGCGGCATACAACCAATTTGGGGCCCCAGTGAGCGTGTTTGGCACCTTACGTGTGAAGTTCGGTCCGGATCTGGAATGGTGGTAGAGATCGAATCTTGTCAAACAATACACGAACACCGCCGCTCTTCTTTATTAGGGGTCAGACTCGAAATAAATGCCATGACTCCACTGAGGCTCCTAGTATGTTATTGATTTTCTGAGATTTATTTCGAGTCTGACCCTTATAGAATGGAGGTTAGACGTTAGGCTACCGCCTTGATCATTATTGAAATGTTGGGAGATCTACTGGAGAAATACGATGTAGTCGGCGAAGCGCATTGAGGTGAGTTGTAGTTGAGTTTGAATGGTTTCTAGGGCATGATCCAGGTTGGCCAGGTGGAATACGCCACTGACTCGATCATTTGCGATAGCCTTATTGGTTAAGACCACATACCCTGATCGATATCGATTGATTTCTTCCACCACTTCCCACAGCGGTGTTCCTTCAAAAATCAGCACGCCCCGTTGCCAGGCTGTGGCCAGACGAAGGTCAGCCGGCTGGGCTTCCCCCATTCCTTCGATGGTATCGTAGGTCACATGTCTGCCAGGATCGAGTTGGACGTACGAGGTTTTCCCGGAAAGCGGGGTGTCAAGTTTGACATCCACCAGGCCTTCGAGCAAGGTCACTTCGGCGCCTTGTGCATGGCGTCGAACGACAAACGTTGTGCCGATGGCTCTGGTCTGTCCTTCTCCAGCATGGACAATGAAGGGTCGTGCGTGATCGTCAGCTACGTGAAACTGCGCTTCGCCGGCCAGAAGCTTCACCCGACGGAACCTGGGTGTGTACTCCACCGACAGGGCTGTGTTGGTGTTGAGATGAATTGTACTGCCGTCAGCCAACGTGAGATTGGTGTGTTCCCCGGTACTCGTTTGATAGTCCGCCAACCATATGTCTATCCGGTCGATCTGTAAGATGGCTCCCAGGGTCACGAGAGTGAGCGCGGCGGCGACCGCCCATTTTCTCCAGGTGATCTGATTGTCAGACGTGGTGGCTTGCTGCTCGAACATATCGTCAGTTTGCATGAACGTGTCACGTACCCCTTCCATCCCCAGCCAGAGCCGTTTGGCTTCTTGAAAGGCTGCTTCATGTTCCGGGCTGCGGTGCCGCCAACCTTGGGCTTGACGCTTCTCCGACGAGGTGGCCTCCCCTGAGGCGAGCCGTGCAATCCAGAGAGCGGCTTCTTCTGCGAGGGGGCTGTTGCGGCCTTGCTTATCGGACTCTGTCGGCATCATGAATTCCAGACAATGTATGCACTTCTTAGACGCGTGTGTCGCGTGTGTGTTCGGCACAGACACGGCGCTTGCTGTAAACACGATCAGAACGAGGAAATCCTGACATGATTCTCACGATTTTTTGATTTGTCGTTGGCAGTGGAGCAGGGCTTTCGCAATATTTTTTTCGACCGTACTTTGACAGATGCCTAATCGAGCGGCAATGTCGCGATGCTTCATCCCTTCAAATCGATTGAGTACCATGATCCGTTGGCACAAGGGAGACAAGTCTTTCAAGGCTTGTTCGACAATGGCCAACTCTTCTTTTGCCAGGAAAATGCGTTCAGGAGTCGAGCGAGGGTCTTCAATTGAGGCGAAATCGGCGTCATGATCAATGAGCTCAAAGCGCCGTGTTTGAGCTCGAAGGTGATCGGTGGCCAAATTGGCGGCCACGCGGAACATGTAGGTTCGCAAATCCTGTATCAGATGAGGCTGTTCGATGCGCTGGAGCCGGAGATAGGTTTCCTGCATCAGATCTTCAGCCGCAACCGAGCACATTGGACGCGTCCTGTGAGGAAACGACGAAGCTCCTGAGCATATTGTTCAAAAATAGGAAGAATTGAGGAACGCATCGCCCACCACCGAATGATTGGCAAACGTGCAAGCCTATCCGATGGGTTTGTCTCATGGCCATGTTCATTATCCAGTTTGCCTGTTTTTTTTCGTGGTTCACAGTATGG
Organism: Nitrospirales bacterium; assembly: GCA_021604145.1. GTDB lineage: Bacteria > Nitrospirota > Nitrospiria > Nitrospirales > UBA8639 > JAGQKC01. The sequence goes on along the minus strand of BQIX01000051.1, from coordinate 11,154 downwards.
AAAAAAGTGATCTGGTTTTTCTTGCTTCAGACGTGTTGAACATGTGAGCGCCATTGATGGCGTCTGATTCATACTCACCATCATTCTTAATCGGTCACGGAGTGAAGGAGTCGATCTATGAGGATTCGTCAGAAAGCTAAGTCGCGCCAGCACAGGTTGAAATATCTGATATCCGGCCATGCGTTGAGTCTCATGGCCTCGGGCACCGTGCTCGCCGGTGAACCGCTCCTCACTCCTCCCCAAAGCCCTGACGTGTCGAAGTCCAGAACTCTTGCCGAAGGGAACTTGAAATACTTTGATGTCCAACCCGGCCCTCTCCAGTCAGCCTTGTCTCTATTTGCTGAAGTGAGTCGCGTCGAGCTCTTTTATCGTGCCGAGTTGGCGGAAGGACGCCGGACGCAAGGGGTGCAAGGACAGTATTCAGTCGAGCAGGCCTTGGCTGTGTTACTGGCTGGGACAGAGGTTGCCTATCGTTTCACGGATACCAACACGGTCACGTTGTATTTGGAAAACTCCGAACGTACTGTCGGAGCTGCGGCCGCGATTGCCGTGACCGAGACCACCACCGCCGGATCAACATCCGAATCTGAAATTCCCGTAGTGTCCGTCAAGCCCATCGAAGTGACGGATACGATCAAACGCTCCAAAGTCTTCCTGCCACCCGTAGATGGATATAAGGCTGATGAAACGACCGGCTCCACGCGAACAGCGCTTCCGATTACTGAAACGCCTTCGTCGATTGGTGTGGTCACACGTGACCTTATTAAAGACACCTTTTCTCGTACTAAAAATGATGCCTTTGAGCATGTCAGTGGGGTGTCACGTGGGCGATCGACTTTTACCAGATCCGAGAGTTTTAACATTCGTGGCTTCAATCTAGGTGGTGTGGGTGCTTTCAGTGTATTCAGGTCGAACGGATTGCCTGCTTTCGGTATTTTTTCTCCTGATCCGGCACTTATTGAGCGGTATGAAGTCATTAAAGGGCCTGTTTCGATTGTGGGTGGAGCATCTAGTCCGGGAGGGTTCGTCAATCGCATAACCAAAACTCCTCAAGATGCGAATTTTGCAACGTCTGAATTTCAAGCTGGCTCTTATGGACTGTACCGGGGGGTGGTGGATGCCAACGGAGTCTTACCGAGTACGCCCAACGTTCGAGGACGACTAATCTTTGCGGTGGAAGAAGGTGGACATTTTGTAGATGATGTCGATGTCCGGCAGTATACGGTAGCACCATCGATCGAAATCGATCTTTTTGATGGAGCGGGTGCGTTATTATTTACTGGTCATTATCAGAAATTCGATGGGTCTAGTTATCCTGGTCTTCCTCTGTTGGATAACGGCAATGTCCCTGATATCCCCCGCACTCGGAATTTTGGAGGGGGAAGCAAAAATGGAGCAAATACAGCATTCGAAGAACAGAATTACGAGCTGCACTATAATCACGAATTTTTCAATAACCTGTCATTGTCGATAAAAGGAAAATATTCGTATGCTGATCTGCTTGATAAATCTTTGTATGGATACAACTTTGGTCGAGGAATAGCGCTAGATGGGACATCGTATGTGTATGCTGGATTAGATGACGAAAGTTTTGAAACATACGCAGGAGAAATCTTCGTTAAGCAAGAATGGGAAGCCTTGGGGCAGCAGCACGAGATCTTGGTGGGGGTGGATCATCGTGAGCACAATCGTGACTTTTCATTTGGCTATGTTTTTCTCGGCACCGATAATATTTTTAATCCAGGTAATGTTTTTGATTTGCCACCGGACGATCTACTCGAAGCTGGGGTGACTAATTCGAGGACATTTGCTCTTAAACAAACCGGGTTGTTTGGACAGGCCGTGATTCGGCCTTTCGAATCGCTGACACTCGTAGGTGCCGGTCGCTACGATTGGGCCAAAGGCAGGAATAAGAATGAGCTCACGGGGGACCTCGCGAAAGAAACGTATTCTGAGTTTACGGGTCGGTTCGGCGCGAATTATGAATTGCTACCTGAGATGCACGTATATGGGGGATTTTCCCAGTCGTTTGAAGTGAACGTGCTCTCCAGCACGGTGGGTGGATCTCTCCCCCCGCCTGCAACAGGAGAAAGTTATGAGGTTGGGGCTAAGTTCGATTTGTTGGATGGGCGGCTTCTCTTGACGACAGCCTTATTCCGGTCCTATCGCCAGAATGTCTCGGTTCCCGATCCGGTCAATCCAAACTTTTCGATTACTGTAGGCGAACAACGACATCAAGGCGTGGAGTTTGACGTCAATGGCCGACCGTGGCCAGGTCTGAACTTGACGGCAAATGTCTCGTTTATCAATGCCGAAATTACCAAAGACAGTCGAGCAGGATTCAAGGGAAACTCCCCATCTTTAATTCCTCGCTCTTATGTTGGGCGAGTTTTCGCAACGTATGAACTGCAAACGGGTACATTTCAAGGCTTGGGTTTCGGCGGTGGGGTGTTCTTTCAGAGTGGTTTTGAGTTGGAGATTCCTAATCGATTCTCGACTAAATCGTATGAACGTGTTGATGCTATAGTATTCTATCGCTCGCCTCAAAAAGTCTATGATTTCACAATTAATGTACGCAATTTGCTAGATGCGACGTATATAGAAGGACCTGGTCGGCTATCGGCGTACAAGCAATTCGGGGCGCCAGTCAGCGTGTTTGGCACGTTGCGCGTGAAGTTCGACCAGGATCTGGATTGGTCGTTATGGTAATCCAAAGAGGTGAAGCGTGCCTGCTAGCGGAGTAAATCTAAAATTCAATTTCCTCAATCCGAAACACACCTTGGAAAGGCCAAGCACGAAATTCAAGACCCACAAGGCGAAACAGATTTGATTGATAAATTCCCCAATGACTCAAATAGCAGAAACACGTCAGGGCGGTCTTTCTCACTTCGTCCTTTGAGACTTTTTTGAAAAACGAAATTTGGGATTGTTCGGATTGCGGTGTTCAGATTTCGAGTTGGGGGTTCCCATGTGTTTTGAATTTCGACCATCATTGAACGAGAGGACTCGAGTTGTTCTGGGATATGACGCTCTCGCGTTTATGTGTGATCTTGTAACGGATTGATCCACTTCAGTTTGGGGAAGCGGGAAAAATCTTGGTCCGTAGTATAGAGCACGGCGCCATGTTCCAGAGCAATGGCTGCTAAGACGGCATCCATCACCAATGGGCCGTGTGTTTGGCCTTCTTTCATGCAGGTTTGCAGGATCATCCAGTGTTGATCGCCTGGCTCAAGAATGCCGATGAGGGGATGCTCGAGCCATGTGGTCACAATCCCCTCGGCTTCTTGGATAGAAAAAGGAAATTCAAACACTCTAGGGTTGGTGGAGATTCTTAGAAAGGCCCAGACCGTGAGCCAGGTCAGTCGAACGAGTTGGGAGCCGGTCAAGCAGCCTTCTAGCCAGGCTCGGCTTGGTTCATGCTGTGCGGCCTTTGGGTGGTAGGCGTACAGCAGTAGATTGGCGTCGATCAATATCACCGATGCTGAGGACTTTCTGCCTGTTCGAGGACTTCGGCAATGTTGTCTAGGTTGATGCCCGGCTGGACATTTCCTAAATCACGCGTGACCACTCGGAATGTGGAGGGCTGTTGTGTTGTTGGGATAACTGTTAAGCCACAACGAATAGCTTCATTGACCGTTTCTTTGAACGATTTTCCGGTCCGTTTGGCCAGGATCTTGAGCTTGGTCGATACATCATCATCGAGTGTGAGTGTGGTCCTCATAAATATTATGCTAATCAAAAAGCATCATGATGTCAATGTAGAGACATCAAATTTAGATGCTCGAAATACTTTTCCTTTGGCCATTATGGCCCCTTGGCTACAGTCGATGGGTCGGCGGAAGAATGCTCAGAATCACTTATCCGCTTGCGGCCTCGCGTTTGCCGATCTGTGCGAGCCTTTCCGCTAGGGGAAGGACATCTGTTGCAATCTCAACCAGGGAGGGCTATTGCTTCGCGTCTGTGTTCGCGAGGAATAGTATCGCTCTATAACGACAAACATAAGGCGAATTTCAAAAAAATATCACCACAAGGTCAGGATTTCTCGGTGTGATTCGTCTTACCAGATAGGGGGTGAAAGACCTACAGTCTAGGCCTTTCATTTTTTTGAATGTAACACGTACGCGATTCTGGCAAAGGGTTTTTATCCCACATGTCCACGTCTTCTGCAACTATACCTGAAGTCCCTGAGTCCTCCCTGTTATCGAAAGTGCAGAAAGCTCTTGAGGAGCGGAATTGGTCGGCTGCCAGGCAGTTGTGTCATGAGCAGCTCCATGCCAATTCGAATGAACCTGATGCCCATCGGTATCTCGGACAAATCCATTCACTCTTAGGCGAACGGGAGCAAGCACTCCAATCGGCGATTCGGGCAACCGAGTTGGCACCGGAAGATCCACGCACGTGGTCGGATCTTGGTCGGGTCTATGTACGGGGTCAAGCGTGGCCTAAGGCCATCGAGTCCTTTTCGAGATCCGTTGAACTTGATCCTCAATACGCCGATGGTTGGCATAATCTCGGGTCAGCATTCAAGCAAACCGGTGAGCGTGAACGTGCGTTTGATGCACTCAAGCGCGCGCTCCAGATCGATGTGACTCGTGCGGAAACGTATCTGACGCTCGGAAATCTGCTGGTCGAGGCTGAGCAACTCAACGATGCCATTCAGTGTTTTCACTGGGCTGCCGTGCATGATCCGTCGATGTCCCGTGCCCGCAGCCGGTTGGCGCAGGAGTTATCCCAGCAAGGTCATGTTAAGCAAGCTGAGTCCTTGTTTCGACAGTCGCTTGGGTTGGACCCCGATGATATTTCTAGTTGGTTTGGGTTAGGCCGTACGTTAGAAGACCTTGGTCAAGCAGAAGCGGCGTTGGGATGTTATCGCAATGTTTTGCGCCGGTATCCGGGAAATGCCCTCGCTCTTGGACAGTTCTTAAGTTTAGTCAAAGATGAGGAAGACACGCACAGTGAAATGTGGCTGATTCAGGCGCATAAGGCGCTTGGCAGCGATCAGACGCCTGAGGAAGCCAAGGCGTTGTTAGGTTATGGGTTGGCGAAGTATCACGATCGGCGCCGTCAATTTCGGCTCGCGGCTGAAGCGGGCATGCTGGGTAATGCGGTTCGTCGTAAGAAAGCGGGTCCCCTCGATCGTGACGCGTTAATGGCACGCGTGGATCATATTATTCAGACCTATACCAAAGAGTTTTTTCTGGCACGACAGCATTACGGTGTGGGGACTGATCAGCCGGTGTTCATCGTCGGGTTGCCGCGTTCTGGGACGACCTTGACGGAGCAGATATTGTCGGCGCACCCGCAGATGCATGGAGCGGGTGAATTGCCGGACCTCGCTCGGTTGGCCGGGCAGGCGCTTCATGACGAAGGGCAGGCTCCGTGGCAATCGGCGCTTCGGCTCACGGAAATGAAGAGTCGACAGTTTTCCTACCGCTATCTCGACGCGCTGCGCCAAGGTGCGCCGAGGGGACGATTGCGGATCAGCGATAAGCAGCCGTTAAATTTTTTCCAGCTTGCCTTTGCTGCGGTACTGTTTCCCAATGCCCGTGTGATTTACTGTCATCGCGGTGTTCGTGATAATGCGCTGTCGATTTGGTTGGAAAACTTCAATCCTGATCAACGTTATTCGACGGACTTTTCAGATTTGGCCTGGTTTGCTGAAGAGTCTCGCCGACTGATGCAGCATTGGCATACGGAACTCCCACTTTCCATTCTTGATGTACAGTATGAAGAGACGGTGGCGGATCTTGAAGGACAGGCGAGGCGGCTGACGGATTTTCTTGGCGTGCCATGGGATGATCGGTGTCTTGATTTTCACCAGGTGGATCGTGCTGTGCAGACGCCGAGCCGTTGGCAAGTGCGGCAACCTATTTACACGCGTTCAGTGAATCGCTGGAAAACCTACCAGGAATACCTCCCAGAGTTGGATACGGCGTTTGCCGGATTCCACGACAAACGTACGTCGGTGTGACCACTTTCCACTCATCCTTCCTCTCCGCCTGTGGGCCATTGCTGCACCTTTCTTCTTCCTCTTCTGAATGTTGTGATTACTGACAGGTTTGATCTGTGGACTACCATATTGGTTTTGAAGTTGAACGTATTGCGGGTTTGTTGAGAGGAGTGTGGGGTTGATGATGGGCGTCCTTGATCATTGGGAAGATATTTTTCTGAGTGTCTGTCGGCATAAACTCCGTGCCTTCCTGACGGCGTTTGGAGTCTTCTGGGGAATTTTTATGGTGGTGCTGCTGCTTGGTGTTGGCAAAGGGTTGGAGCGTGGGGTGACGCAAATCTTCAAGGATGATGCATTCAATAGTGTGTGGATTGAGGGCGGGAAAACGTCGGTGCCCTTTGACGGTTTAACCCCGGGACGACAGATTACGTTAACCATTCAGGATCTGGACCTGTTACGTTCAGCCTTGACCGGCATTGAAAATGTTACGCCGCGTATTCGGTTGAATACGACAGAGCCGATCGTGTTTGAGCGACAAAGCGGGGTCTTTCCTGTCTTAGCGATTGCCCCAGGGTATCACGTGGTTGAGCAAACTCAATTGGTGTCGGGACGGCTCCTGAATGAACTGGATGTATCGGAGTCGCGACGGGTGGCGATTATCGGCGCTCGTGTCGCGGACTTGCTGTTTGGGAATCGACACGATCCGATTGGCAAGCATATCACGATTCATGGAATGAATTATTTGGTGGTGGGGACGTTTACGGACGTGGGCGGAGAAAACGAACTGCGTCGGATTTATATCCCGTACACCGCGTATGTGCGCTCGGTCGATCCCAATCCAACATTAGAGACGATTATTTTTACGATTAAGGACGGGTTTCACGCGGTGGATTTTGATCGTTCGATTCGCACCGTCTTCGCGAGTCACTTTCGTTTTGCCCCCACGGATTTTGCCGCCGTTTATGTGTATAATTCGATGGAAACCTATCGCAAGTTTCAATCGCTCTTTTTCGGCATTCATATCTTTGTGGGCATTGTTGGTCTTGGGACGTTGTGTGCCGGGTTAATTGGGGTGACCAATGTGATGTTCATTGCCGTTCGAGAACGGACACGGGAAATTGGTATTCGCAAGGCCATCGGCGCCACACCTCCAAAAATTTTATCGATGATCCTGTCGGAATCGTTGGTCCTGACGTTGTCGGCGGGATACCTTGGATTGCTGGCAGGGGTGGTCGGCATTGAGATTATTCGTTCTATGGGTGTGGAGTTAGAGTATTTTCGAGACCCTGAAGTCGATCTTGGTGTGGCGCTCTGGGCATTGACGGTCCTGGTTTTGGGAGGAGTGGGAGCTGGCTATATTCCGGCGCAGCAAGCCGCCCGGATTAATATTGTTGAGGCCTTGCGACATGAGTAAACGCGGGGAGCAAAATTCTGTTGTTGGTGTGAGTCCGATGAGACATCATGAGGTGCGGCGATGATGCGTAGTCTCTTGCTGGTCGTGTCGATTTTCGTGTTCTCGGCGGTGTCTGGTTATTTTCTCTATACCCGGTCAGCGAGTACGTCGGATGAGTACCAGACGGCGGTGCCGTTCTTTGCCGATATTGAACGGACGATTGTGGCCAACGGGACGATTGCTCCTCGTCAGGAAGTGGTGATCAAACCACACATTTCCGGTGTGATCAAGGAGCTCTACGTCATGCCGGGTGATGCCGTGAAGCAGAACGATCTGCTGGCATTGATTCAACCCTATCCCGATCCGATTGATGTGAGTGAGGCAGAGTCCAAACTTCGAGATGCACAAATTCGTTTTAAGCATCAACAGCGGGAATTTACGCGGACGAAGCAACTCTATATGAAGCGGTATATCCCGCGTGTGGAGTTCGAAGAATCACATATGGAATTGCAGCTGGCTAAACAGAACTTAGGCGCTACTCAACGGAATGTGGAAATTGTTCGATCTGGAGCTTCTACGGAACTCGATCAAAGTGCGTCGGAAATCCGGGCCACGGTCAGCGGTTTAGTCTTAGAGCGTGCAGTGGAAGTGGGGGCGTTTGTCATTGAGTCCAATGAGTTTAATGTGGGAACAAGTATTATGACGATTGCCGATATGGCAGACTTACTCTTTAAAGGGCAAGTGGATGAGCCTGATGCGGGCTTGCTTGCGGTTGGCATGCCGGTCACGTTAACCGTAGGTGCCTTTCCGGAGGCGGCGTTCACCGGGGCCATTGAGTTTCTCTCCCCCAAAGCCCTGGTCAAAGATGGGCGGACCACGTTTGAAGTGCGCAGTAGCGTCACGTTGAAAGCCGATCGGTTTGTCCGGGCTGGTTATAGTGCGGTGGCCAACATTGTCGTGGCCCGTCGGGAGCAGGTGCTCGCTATTTCTGAGCGAAACCTGCTGTTCAAGGATGGTCAGCCATTTGTGCCTGTTGAAATTCAGCCGGAGAAGTTTGAGGATCGCGTGTTAACTCTCGGTCTTTCTGATGGTTTGGTGATTGAAGTCCAAGACGGGTTACACGAAGAGGAGCGTTTTCGTATTCTCCCTGTGTCTGAATGATCAGTCAGGCCGCCTCTGGTTCTCAGTCATTCCAGCTTGACTGAGACTATGATGACGAAGGTCGTTGGCCGTCGCATCAGTGTTTCTCCCTTCCTTATCAGTTTATCCGTATTCCTATTTTCATAGAAGTAATCCGCCAGTGTTTCAGTCGTGAGTGAATCGTGCCTTCCGGATAATAAACATGGAAATCTGGCAAATGAACATATTGATGAGCCGAGACTTTTTTGTACACTGTGGGCCTTTACGGTTGCCCTCTGAGATTTTCGTGAGGTGAGTGTCGTGCGTGTGAATCGAATGAGCATGGATCATTTCTGATGGGTATGCAGCGAGTCAATGTGAAACTGGCAATGATGATCGAACATGATTCGTCGGCCCTTCCAGGGTTCGTCGAATATTACTACGGAGAACTTGTTGGGTATTTCACCAAAAAACTGGGCTCTTCTTCACTGGCCTCTGAAGTCATTCATGAAACATATCTTCGTGTAGAAAGAATCGGTCAGAAGCTCATTATTGCGAATCCCAGAGCCTACCTGTATCGAATTGCGAATAATCTCGCCACGGACTTGTATCGAAAAGAGCAAATTCGAGCCAAGCATGTCATCGCTGAACCGCCAGAGGAGTGCATTCCGTACGAAGCGCCGTCCGCGTATCGTGTGGTGGAAGGTCGTGAACGCTTGGCGCTCCTTCTTCAAGCCATTGATACGTTGCCCCCTCGCTGCCGGGAAGTCTTGATCATGCGGAAATTTGAGCAGATGGAATATCAAGCGATCGCCCAGCAACTTGGCATTTCCCGAAACATGGTCGAGAAGCATCTGCGTAAAGCCCTGCAGTATTGTCGTCAGTACCTCGAGCAAGAAAGCTAAAAGGTTTCATTTTTTACGGTTGCCTGTGACTATGAGCGCGACGCCCTCAATCAATGCCGTAGTGCATGAATACTACGGGGAGTTGTTGACGTATTTAACGAGTCGACTCCGCTCACGTGACCAGGCAGCCGACGCCGTCCAGGAGACGTTTCTTCGAGTGCTCACAGTCTCGTCAGTGGAGCCTATTCTGAATATTCGTGCGTTTCTGTATAAAACAGCCACGAATATCACGATCGATCTTTTTCGTCGGGATCAGAGGCAGGCACATCGATGTGTGAATTTAGAAGATGCACATGATCTTCCTTCGCGGAATGCCGATCCGGAAAGAGTCGTTATAGGAAAAGAAGAGATTGAATATCTCAGTCAGGCGATTGTGGAGCTACCGCCCAAATGCCGCCATGTGTTTCTTTTGCATAAAGTCCGTGGAAAGTCACACCGTGAAATTGCCGCCCATTTAGGCATCTCTCAAAACATGGTCGAAAAACATATTATCAAAGGGATGGCCCATTGTCGGCAGAAGCTAAATAACTTGAAGTAATGCTGGGTATTGTCAGTCTGAACGACTGGATAGCCACTTTGCTCGGACCTGCATGTTTACCTGCTAGAGATTCGTGCTAGGCAGTCGAATTTTTCTTCCAACCTCTCTCTCCCCTTCCCATCTAGGCAAAAGACTGTCCAACGTCAGGATAGTTCCGTTCCATACGTCATAACCTTGAGTACCCTGAAAGTTAATCTGGAGGTCGTGAGGGATGGTTGGAAATGTTCCACAGGAGGATCGAGAAGGGCTGTTGAGCAATGAGTCGCTAGTCGATGACTATGCAGGATGAATCCTGTCGTTATGCTACAATAATCCCTGACACATATGTGGATAACGAATGATGTTTGACGATTTTTACCAGCCAGCTTTGCCTTCTGTTCGTGAACAAGCGATGGCTTGGAAGGTTCGTCTGCAGTCAGGGCAGGCGACGTCGGCTGATCACCGCAAATTTGAGCAATGGGTTCGCGTTGACCCCATGCATCGACAGGAATTTGAACAGGCTGTGGAGATATGGGAAAAGCTAGACCATGTTCCCCCGCTATTGACTAAAGAGCTAGCGGAAGCTGATATCTATTGGTCGCAGCACGGAGATGGGCCATCAGCCGATTCGGTAGGCTGGAAAACGCCTTGGGGGCAGGTGATCTCGATTGTAGGAAGTGCTGCGTTCATGATTGGCATGTTTCTGTGGTGGCAGCCCTTTGCCTCAGTAGTACACGAATCGTATCAAACGGCTAAAGGCGAACAACGTACGATTAACTTAGCAGATGGGTCAACGATTTTGATGAATACTGATTCACAGTTATCGGTTCGCCTTTCCAGTGATGAACGTCGAGTCACGTTGAAACGCGGAGAAGCAATTTTTACTGTCGCACATGATTTGGAACGGCCGTTTGATGTCTATGTGGCCAATGGCGTTATTCACGATATCGGCACAGAATTCCTCGTCCGTCAATCTTCAGCCAAGGTGAACGTGGCCGTACTTGAGGGGGAGGTCGAAGTGGCCCTCACTTCTACAGCTCAATCGAGAGAGGCGGCAAACCCAACAGTTCTTCGACGGGGCGAGCATCTGTTCTATACGGCACAAGGACAACTTTCATCCGTTAAAGCATTCAATGAAAAGGCGACGGCCGCTTGGGCTCGTGGGAAATTGATTTTTGTAGAAAAGCCTCTTCGAGATGTCCTCGACGAATGGTCTCGCTATCGATCCGATGTGATTCAGATCGAGGACCCCAGTCTCGGGGCCTTACCC